>JAYVVJ010000062.1:0-4207 GCA_043787015.1 Candidatus Saccharimonadota bacterium
GACAGTTGTAAATGCCGGATCTTCGACTGTGTCTACTAGTCCACCGATGTTCTGTAATTTGCCGATGCGGGCTGGTAATTGGAGTTTAGCCTTGGCAAATTCGTCTAATCCGGGTAATTTGGAGCTGCCGCCAGTGATGACTATGCCGCCAGGCAGTTTGCGAGACCTTTTGATCTTCTTTAGTTCGTTGTCGACGTATTCTAATAATTCTTCGACTCTGGCTTCAATGATCATGGCGATCTGCTCAGTCTCAAAACTATGCGTTTTATCGCCAATTTTCATTGAAATATCTGATTTTCGGCTACCTTCACGGAGATTAGCGTGTTGCAATTTGACCTGTTCGGCCACGTCTAGATCGGTCTTAAGGCCGATGGCTAGATCATTAGTAATATGCTGGCCACCCATAGGTATGACTGCTACATATTGGACTTCACCATCCTCGAATACTATTAGATTAGTCGTGCCGGCACCGATGTCGATAAGGGCTGTTCCGGCTTCCTTCTGCTGGCGAGTTAGCACTGCTTCAGCTGCTGCAAGGCCAGATACAGTATGATGCGAGACGCCGACTTGGGCTTTATCTAACGCCATATCTAGGTTACGCAAATTAGGTGATGAGGCTGTGACTATATGCGCATCGACTTCCAGACGAACGCCGTGCATGCCAACTGGATCTTTGATATTACGTTGACCATCCAAGCTGTAATTCTTAGCGAAAAATTGAACGATTTCACGGTTTGGTGGCAGAGAAACAATTGTTGCCGCTTCTTCTACGCGCAAGCGATCATCAATTGTTATCTCGCGGTTTGCGGCTGAGATAGCGATGACGCCTTCTGAATCGATACCGCTAACATGAGAACCATTAACGTTAACGGTGGCGCGTTTGATAGACTTACCTGAGATACGTTCAGCCTCGGTTACGGCCTTAACTATCGATTCGGCAACTTCATCAACATGAACTACCGCACCGCGGCGCATGCCTTGATTGACAGCTTGACCGTGACCAATAATAGACGGAGCATTAGTACCATTAGGATCGAACATACCAACCACACACCTGACCATACTTGTTCCGATATCTAGTCCGATGAAATATTCTTGGTTTTGGTTGTTCATTTGGCAATAGTATAACCCTATTGCTTGTATCCAAGCAATAGGGTTAGGGGATAGGGGTCAGCGGTCAGGGTTTAGCTGTCCCCTGTACCCTGACCGCTTTACCCTAGTTTCGTGAGGATTTCGGCACCGTCTTCAGTAATTAAAACAGTGTGTTCGAAATGAGCTGAACGACTTTTGTCAGCCGTTAGTATAGTCCAACCATCTTCGGCTGTTTTGACTCGTTCAGTGCCTAGAGTAACCATTGGTTCGATGGCGATTGTCATGCCCTTAGATAGCCATGGACCAGTGTTAGCACGGCCATAATTAGGAATATTCGGATCCTCATGTAGATTATGACCAACGCCGTGGCCGACTAGGTCGCGAACTATGCCATAGCGCCGCTTTTTGAGATGACCTTCGATAGCTGCGCCAATATCGCCTGTTCGAACTTGGTCGTGAACACTAGCGATGCCAATCATCAGCGCTTCTTCAGTATCTTGTAATAATTGAATATGGCCGCGCTGCTTTGGCTTACCGACAATTACACTGATAGCAGCATCGGTAATCATTCCCTTGTAAGTAACGCCGAAATCTAGACCGACAATATCACCATCATTAATAACTTTGTGCTTACTCGGAATGCCGTGGACCACTTCTTCATTAATCGATATGCAGATTACATCCGGGAAACCATGGTAACCGAGGAAACTGGCCTGCCCATCACCAAGTTCTTTGAGTTTTACGGCGGCCATGTCGGCCAATCCTTTGGTAGTCATGCCTGGTTTGATAACTGATTTAAGGTAATGCAGGACAGTAGCCAGCATTCGACCACCTTCTCGCATAGCGGCTATTTCAATATCGGTTTTGATCTGAGTTTCCATGTCTATTTATCGTTCAAGCAGACCATTATGTTGTCGTGAATAGTGACTGCATCACCTTCGGCATCAATCTCATAAACCGGCACATTATTAGTTTTGAAAAATTCTAGTATAGGTATAGTCATAGTCTCGTGCTCAATGAAGCGCTGCTTGATAGCTTCTTCTGTATCATCTTGACGGCCACGGCCTAGTAAGCGCTGCTTCACGACTTCTGTAGATGCATTAAGATTGAATATAGCTGTCAGTGGCATGCGGCCAGACTTAACTTGTTCAAGCAGCCACTCAGCCTGTCCTTGAGTGCGCGGGAAACCATCAACAACGAACTCTTGGCTCACATCAATCAAGTTAAAACTACGATCGACAAGTTCAATAACTTCATTATCGCTTAATAATTTGCCTTCAAGCATTTGTTGGCGGCGTTCACCAGTCACAAGCACACGAAATAATTCTCCGGTCGAAATCCAAGCATAGCCATTATGATCAGCGAACAATCGGCCTTGCATGCTCTTACCTGATCCGGCCACACCCATTAGAACTATCATTAGCTTAGTTTCTCTTTTACGATTTTTGCGACCATCGATCCGTCGGCTGTAGCGCCAGTTTTAGCTTTAACTTGGCCCATGACTTGGCCCATAGCCGATGGTCCGCTTACGCCTAAGGCTGTAATGACTTCTTCAACGATAGCAGTAATCTCTTCCGGTGATAATTGCTTAGGTAAATACTCTTCAATAATCGCTTTTTCTGATAATTCCTTGTCGGCACGATCTTGGCTGCCGCCCTGAACATAAAAATCTGCGCTCTCTTGGCGCTTTTTGGCTTCCTTGCTCAGTACTGGCAAGACTTCTTCGTCCGACAGTCCGCTTTCGCGCTTACCGCTGGCTACTTTTAGATTGAGTAGTGCACTCTTAAGATTACGTAAAGTCATAACACGCTCGCTGTCACCAGCTAGCATGGCGGTTTTGAGGTCTTGCTCGAGTTTTTGCTCTAGCATAATTATTTGAGACCTTTATAAGATAGTGCAGTTTGGTCAAAAAATGAGCACTGAAGCGTAGGCGTACTTAAGGTACGACGAGCATCGGAGCGCAATTTCTTGGCCAAAATGTGCATATTAGAAAGGTCTCCTACTACTTTAGGCCGAGTTTTAAGCGTTTAACTTTAATAGCTTTGCGCTCTTGGCGAATAATCGCTTTTTTGCGGCGTTCAATCTTACTAAGTGGCTTGGCGAAGAATTGACCTTCTTTGGCAACAGCTAAAACGCCAGATTGCTGCACTTTGCGGTTAAAGCGCCTTAGCAGATTCTCGGCAGATTCTTTACTGTCTTTGCGGGTAACTTGTATCATTGCAAATAATTGTAAACGACAGAGGTAGTTTTTGCAACCCCAAAGGGCAAAAAAGTTAAAAAGTTTATAAAGTATAAAGTTGAAAGTCAGCCACATCCCGAGCTAACTTTCAACTTTATAAACTTTCTACTTTAGAACTAGTGCCTGATTTTGGCTCAGCCTGCGACGCGTTTTTGCTGAGTGGTGCGCTGTGACTTTAGAACGATACTCTGTAATTCACGGAAGATTGGGAATTGCTTATTAGTCGAGTAAACCTTGGTGTTGCCCTGTCGTTCACTGGTCAAGAATCCGACCTTCTCTAGTCTCTTAAGTTCGCGCTGGATGTTACCGGCGTCTTCTTTGATGAGTTTAGCTAGCCCACGGACGTGAGTTTTGAAGTCAGGATACTTCGCATAGATCACAATAATCTTGCGTCGCACTCTTGATGTAATGAAAACGTCTAGCATAGCTCCCCTATTGTTATCCGAACAACGATTATTTTCAAGTATAGCTAGCCAGAATAATTTTGGCAATAGAATTTTTTAGAATTGCCGACCTTTGGTGTCATCCCAGCCCCCGATCAGGTCGAGGGCAGGCTCCAGCTGGGATCCAATCAATCCATGAGCTGAGCGTTTAGCTCAGCTGCCATGGCGCTTCTCCCGTCCGCCAGCTGGCGGAGAACGGAGCCCTGAATAGTATATAGGGTAGAGGGTTTAGGATTCAGGGTTTAGTATGTCTACCGTTTGTATACCCTGTACCCTGACCGCTATCCCCTAGTAATGTTTTTGAGGCAAGCTCGGTTATTACAACCAATAGTCATGACGGAGTGATGTCGGTGGTTTTTTGGTTACTTAGTGAGAGCAAAGCTCGAGCGTTTGTCCATACAAAAAGTAACAGTGAAAGAGTGCGCCGCCAGCG
>JAYVVJ010000063.1:0-9768 GCA_043787015.1 Candidatus Saccharimonadota bacterium
CTGTCTGGGCTTTGGTATTTTCATCCTTTAGATAGACAGATATATCAATCTTATCTGTTATTTGTTCGATTGTATTAACGAAAGTGGCATTGGTAATAACCGAAAAAAGGACGATTGTCAGAGTCACAATCATCACCGCCATGGCAGCAATAGCCAGAGTAATATTTCGCATAAAATTTAATACACCAGTGTGAAGCACTCTTAGAAATGTAGTAAAATGCCGCCTCATTTAGCTACTTCTTCTCAGCTTTCTTAGATTCGTCATTGTAGCCCGAGCTAGCAAGATCACTTACAACTTTGCCGTCACTGATAGTAATCACACGGCGTTTCAATTTATTAACAATGTCTTGGTTGTGTGTCGTCAATAGGACTGTCGTGCCGTAACGATTAATCTTTTCAAGAACGGCTATAACGTCCCAGGCGTGCTTCGGGTCGAGGTTGCCGGTTGGCTCATCAGCGATTAGGATTCGAGGTTGTCTGACAATGGCACGAGCTATAGCTACGCGCTGACGCTCACCGCCACTTAGTTCGTGCGGCATACGCTTTTCTTTGCCCTTAAGATTAACGATGCCGAGGACCTTTGGTACTGTATTACGAATCTCTTTATTACTAACACCGACTATTTCTAGGGCGAAAGCTACGTTCTCATAGACATTCTTGTTTGGTAATAATTTGAAATCTTGGAAAACAACGCCAATCTTACGCCGCAGCAGTGGTATGTCTTTGTCCTTTAACTTATCGTAATCTACGCCGCCAATAATGATTTTGCCACTTGTTGGGCGTTCTTCTCGAGTCAAAAGTCTTAGTAACGTGGTTTTACCTGCGCCGCTCTGCCCTACAACTATTACGAATTCCTTAGGTTCAACATGGATACTAATTCGATCTAGAGCTGACCCTAAGTCGCGGCTGTATGTTTTGGTTACCCTGTCGAGAAGTATCATTAGCACTATTATAACAAATAGCGCACCAAGATACTGTTTTCTGACAAATTACTTAGGCTGATTTTTGATTAATATGGACTATTGCTGAAATAGGAACATGGTCTGAGCCCTTAATATCTCTGTGTAGCGTTGTTCTAGCTACTATTTCAGGACCAGCAAACATGATGTGATCTAATTGACCGAACGATAGGCCAGCAAATTTGAATGTCGAATCATTTAATTGATCTCCGTCTTTGAATCCTGCTTGCTGCAAAATGTTCATAGTACTGCCATCGGCCATTCCTATCAGCCGTTCGGCTAGTGAATTTGTTCTTGGATGAATCTTAGAAACTATATTTCCCATTTTTCCAAAGTAGCTATTCAATAATTTAGCAGGTACTGAACCTCTATACATTGAGTTAAGATCGCCTAATAGTAGCGTTGGTTTATCTAAATCAAGTTGGGATATTAATGCATTGGCCATGCCGTTTCGACTAGATTCGTTTTTATCTGAAAAGTGTGCCGCTACCGCCTGTATTTCAGACTGTGATTTTTCGTCGAAAATACTAAGCTGAAATGCATTTCGGCTACCTAATCTTAATACTGTCGCTCCCTTGAGTGCTTGTCGTCCTAATACAACACCATGCTGATTAGAACGCTTTGGGTCATTTTCTAAACCTTCATCATCATAACCAGTTTCGTACATTTTGTAGCCATTAATCTTGGCTAGGTTTTTAACTTTATCTAAGATTTCTTCATTAGTAACTCTATAGTCTGTAAGATAAGCTTCGCTCAAGAAGATAACTTGGGCGTCTAGACGATTGATGCCTTCAAATATGTGTTCTGCTCTGCTATCACCTAAACCTTTAGCCACATTCCAGGCAGCAACTTTTGTAGGCTTAATAGACATCACGTATCTCCAATAATTTAATACGTAATTATAATACTTTTTGGGCAATTTTGCAATACTAATTACTCGAGAGTGTGTGTTCTAGGTAGGCGTTGATGAGCGGGTCAAGGTTGCCGTCTAGGACGGAATCGGGATCGGAGGTTTCGAAACGGCTACGTAGGTCTTTGACTTGTTTGTAAGGGTGAAGAACGTAACTTCTAATCTGATTGCCCCACTCAGCTGACTGATTTGGGCCTTTTAATTGTGATAACTGGTCCTGGTGCTGTTCTATCTGTAATTGCGCTAGTCTAGATCTTAGAATCGTCATTGCTGTTTCACGGTTTTGGAGCTGACTTCGTTCATTTTGGATAGCTATCGTAATGCCGGTTGGAATATGAGTAACTCTGACAGCTGAATCTGTAGTGTTTACGCTTTGGCCGCCACTGCCGCCACTACGGTAAACATCAATTTTAAGGTCTTTTTCATCTAAAACTAGGTCGTCTTGACGATCAATCTTAGGCATTACTTCAACCTTGGCGAAACTGGTCTGTCTCAGATTGTCGGCGTTGAACGGGCTAAGCCGAACTAAGCGATGAACTCCGTGCTCAGACTTCAATTTGCCGTAGGCGAAAGCGCCCTCAACTTCAATTGTCACACTCTTAAGGCCTGCCTCATCTCCTGCCGATTCATCTATCAAAACTACCTTCCATCTGTTATTTTCACAGAAGCGGCTGTACATTCTGAACAATATTTGTGTCCAATCTTGCGCATCGGTGCCACCTGCCCCGGCATGGATGCTGATTATGGCGTCATGACTGTCGTATGGGCCGCTGAATTTCAATTCTTCCTTTAGTGCTAAAAACTCTGACTTATAGGTTTCATACTGTGCATCGAGTTCCGATGCAAGTTCGGGATCATTAGAGTTACTTAGTTCAATAAGATCGTTTATGCCGGATTCAATCTTAGTCCAAGGAGCTGTTCTGGCTTCTAGCTTCGATATTTGCTTCATAACGTCACTGGCGTGGTTGGTATTACCCCAAAACTCAGGACTAGAACTAAGCGATTTTAGATCTGTTAATTCAGTAATTAACTCGTGAATGTGTAATCGCTCGAGTGCGACAGCTACATCAGCTTGAAGTTCTTTATATTGAGAGTTCATTAACCTCTCCTCAGCTATTAGTTTCGTCTTTATTGTACCAAAGTGGAGCTAGTTGATCTTTTAATAGCTGAGTGAACTCTGGGCCGCACTTACCAAGTACGCCAAAGCCCCATACATCTTCAGCGAACATCTTAACAGCTATATCTACAATTTGTTGCTTGGTGACTGCCTTAATACGCTGAGGGACGTTATAGTAGTCATCAATAACTTCGTCAAAGAAGTAACGACTAGTATATCCGGCTGCTGTGCCGCCGACAGTTTGAGCGCTGCGCTGGAAGCGGCCAAGGGCGTATTGTTTGGTAGCTTCAATCTCTTCTTTGGTGATATCACCTTTGAGCACCTTACCGAGTTCTTCAACTACGATTGCCAGCAAGGCTGGAGCATTCTTATCTGATACTTGAGCACCAAACCACCAATTACTAGCATCACGAGTTTGAGAAAGACCCGAGCTCATACCGTAAACAAGCCCCTTTTCGCGGGCAGTACCAAGTATTTTCGAATATAGAGTTTCTGTAAGCATCGTATTCACCATGCTGAGTGCCATAGTTTCTTCATCGCTAAGTCGTTCTTTCATAAAAGTATCGATGTAAAAGTACAGATTATCGACATTTTTGTTCGACACATAAACCGGCGCATCTAACTTTTTAGGGCGTTCATGTGGCAGGGCAAAACGTTGACCCTTCTTCGGTAAATCAATGTCTTCAAACATCTTGATAATATCTTCTTGTCGGCCTTTGGTAATATTTCCAGCGGCCACGAAACGCATATTTGGCAAGTGATGAGTACGCGCATAATGCTGACGCACATCATCAACTGTCACATTTTTCATAAGTTCAAGCCGTTCGCTATCAGTTTTGGCTATAAGCCCTAATTCCCGGCGCATTTCGAGGCTCAATCGGCGGAAATGGTTGTTACTTCTGGCTGCCATTTCTTCTTCTACATTACCGAATTCTGCGGCGAATTCATCTGGTAAAAATAGCGGCTTACTAATAGCTACAAGTATAAGTCCAAGCACTCTATCCCATTCAAAATCAGCGCATTCTGCTTCGTACGTAATATCATACACCCCTGTTGAAGCATTACTATATGCGCCGTTTAGCTCAAGCTCAGCCTGGAAATCACGAGCTTTAGGAATAAGTTCGTTGGCTCCAAGTAGAACGTGCTCCATAAGATGAGGTACTTCCCACTTGTCAGGCTCTACTAAGTATTCGCCGGCACGAAAATTGATATCGAAAGTCATTACCGTCGCATCGGGAATATGTATCATTAACCCCTTAGAGCCATTCTTGAGGCTAACTTCGCTGACTGAATGTTTCATTAGATAGGGTATAGCGGTTAGGGTGTAGGGTGAAGAGTCAGCGCAGGTTCTATCCCCTGTATCCTGACCGCTATACCCTATTCCTTAGCGCTTTCTCCTCTTACCAGCGGATTTGCGTTTACGTTCAGCTTTGCGAGCTTTCTTGCGGGCTTCTGCTTGAGCTTTTTGACTAGCATGGGTTGCTTGCTTATCTGCGAAATCTTCTGCTTCAAATTCAGTTTCGGCAGTAGTAATTTGAGAGGCATTCTCGATAGATCCACGAGCTGCTCTAGTCAAATCTGTCTCTGTTGCTCGTTCTAAATCTGCCTGTGACATCGGCTGGGCGTGGAATAGTGCGCGGACCACATCATGCCTTAGGGATTGTTGCATGTCTTCGAAAAGTAGAGCTCCACGGCGACGATATTCGACTAGCGGATCTTGCTGTCCGACGCTCATCCAGTGGATTCCCTCTCTTAGGTGATCCATGTTCTCAAGGTGTTGCATCCATAAATTATCAAGCACCTGTAAATAGATATCGCGCTCTACTTTACGCATTATCTCGTCCGTAAACGCAATTTCTCTGCCGCTATATAGCTCCTTTGCCGCAGTATTAAGCACATCTGCAAACTTCGTGGCGTCGGTATCAAACAATCGATCAAGTGTCGCTTCGTCGAATGGAAATAATTCGCGCAAAACATCTTCAAACTGATCGCTTGAGACTAATGTTGATGTCGCCAAACTCTTTACTTCTTCATCAACAAATATCTTGATGCGCTTACTAATATCCTGAGATCGAAGAATCTCACGACGCATGGCATAGGTCGCTTTGCGGTGGCGGTTCATTACATCGTCGTACTGAACAACGCTCTTACGTTGATCAAAATGATAGCCTTCTACTTTCTTTTGGGCGCCTTCAAGACTCTTGGAAATAAGACGATTCTCGATAGGAGTTTCGTCATCAACACTTAGTCTGTCCATGATGCCAGCAATACGATCGCCGCCGAAAATACGCATTAAATCATCTTCAGTACTTACGAAGAATTGAGTTGTACCAGGATCACCTTGACGACCGGCACGACCGCGTAGCTGATTATCAATACGGCGTGATTCGTGGCGCTCTGAGCCTAAGACGAATAGACCGCCCAGTTCTTTAATACCCTCGCCTAGTACGATGTCGGTACCGCGGCCGGCAATGTTAGTAGCTAGAGTGACTGCTCCCTTTTCACCGGCTTGAGAAACAATCTTAGCTTCGCGTTCATTGTTTTTGGCATTAAGCACCTGATGAGGGATACCCTGCTTGGTAAGTAGTGCGCCTAGGGCTTCATTCTTCTCGATGGAAACTGTACCAATTAGAACTGGCTGACCCTTAGTATGTAAGGTTTTGATTTCTCGAGCAATGGCCTTGAACTTAGCCTTTTCGTTTCGGTAGATTCTGTCTGTACGGTCTAGTCGAGCAATCACTCTGTTGGATGGAATTTCTACTACATCTAATTTGTAAATCTGGTGGAATTCTTCTGCTTCAGTCAGAGCTGTACCGGTCATACCGCCAAGTTTTTCATACAATCGGAAATAATTCTGAAAGGAGATAGTAGCTAGAGTCATGCTTTCTTGCTGAACTTCTACGCCTTCTTTAGCTTCGATGGCTTGATGAAGACCTTCGTTATAGCGGCGACCGGCTAGAAGTCTTCCCGTGAATTCGTCGACTATCACAACTTCGCCTTCCTTGGTGACAACGTAATCTTTGTCGCGACTAAACAATGAATGTGCGCGTAAAGCCTGTTGCAAGTGATAAATTGTTCGTATATTCTCGCTGCCGTAAAGACTATCGATACCCAAGATTTTCTGAACTTTTTCAATACCTTCATCTGTTAAAATGACTGTTTTGCGTTTCTCGTCAGTTTCAAAATGTTTAGTTTTAGCAAGCTGTCTAACTACTTTAGAGAATTGAGAGTAGGCATTACCGCTCGTTACGCTAGGCGCACTAATAATTAACGGTGTTCTAGCTTCATCTATAAGGATAGAGTCGACTTCGTCAACGATAGCGTAATGAAGGTCGCGCTGGCGAAGCTGATCTTCTTCTCTGACCATATTATCGCGCAAGTAATCGAAACCGTATTCGTTATTCGTGCCATAAGTTACGTCAGCGCCATAAGCTTCTTGCCTTGTAGACGGTTTAAGATGTCTAAAGCGCTCATCTTCGTGATCTTTGTTAGTAAATTCTGGATCATACACGTAGCTGTGATCAGCGATAATGACACCAGTAGTAAGTCCTAGCGCATTGTAAACCTTACCCATCCAGCCTGCGTCTCGTTGAACTAGGAAGTCGTTAACCGACACAACGTGGACTCCCTTGCCGGTCAATGCATTGAGATATACAGGAGCTGTTGCAACTAATGTTTTACCCTCGCCAGTCTTCATTTCTGCCACATTGCCCTCGTGAAGAACCATACCGCCGATAAGCTGCACATCGAAGTGGCGCTGGCCTAGAACGCGGGTAGCTGCTTCACGAACAACGGCATATGCCTCTGGTAAAATCGCATCTAGCGATTCTTTTTTGAGACGTTTCTTGAGAACTTCTGTCTGATTTTTAAGCTCAGCATCACTGATTTTGGTATATTTTGGTGCTAGATCATTAACTAATTTAACTCGCTTGCGAAGGCGTTTAACAGTTCTAGCTTGCGGATCTCCCAGAATTTTCTTGAAAATTATATTCATGCCCTAAGAACTCTCCCTGTCTATTTCCAATAAATGTATGCGTATAATTATACCCATTATCAGGGATAAAAGCGACACTAATTTTGCTAAATTGCAGTAAAATTAACGATTTTTTCGGCGAAGTCTTGCGAACAGACGTCGCTGCGTTTTGCCAGTTTCGTGTTTTTCTTTGTACTTCTTGAGCTGAAGCTTCAATTTTGCCTCAACAATATCGACAGCAGCGTACATGTTGAGAGCGCTTTCCTTAACTATTATCTCTTGACTTGGCAACTTTAGAATTACTTCACACTGGCTATTGATCTTATCTTTAGCCTGAGTTTCACGTAGGAACACTTCACCATGAGCGCTGATGCGATTATGCTTTGATAAATACCTGTCCAAGCCACCGATTTTCTTGTTAACATACTTCCTTAGACTGTCATCTATGGCGTAATGAACACCTTGAATTTCAAATTTTTGTAGCATGCCTGCCTCCTGCTTAGAGTTTTTATTAGCTACTAGAGCTACCTATATTATACGCGCTTAAATTTCGGTTTGGCCAGAAATGTACGGTTGCAATACTGTAGGAATCTTGAATTTACCCTCTGGTGTTTGGTTGTTTTCGATGATCGCTATCATCGTGCGGCCAATTGCAAAAGCTGTCGCGTCATTGGTTGCGGCTAGCAGAATCTCGCCCTCTTCGGTTCGTACACGCGTCTTTAGTCGGCGCGATTGGTAATCTGTCATGTAATCAGCCGTATGAGTTTCACGGTATTTATCCTGACCGGGTAACCAGGCTTCAATATCAATACCGCGAGCATTTGGCTTACCAATATCTGCAACGCATTTCATAAGTACGTGGTAAGGAATATCGAGTTGTTGCATTAAGTATTCTTGTATCGCAATCAATAGTAAGTGTTCGTCTAGCCCAGTTTCTAAAGTACTAAATACTTCCATTTCTAACTTATCAAATTGGTGCATTCTCAATATTCCTTCGGTGTCTTTGCCGTAAGTGCCGGCTTCTTGGCGGAAGCTAGTAGAATAACCAATGTATCGAATTGGCAGTTCAGCTGCCGGTAAAATCTCATTAGCGTACATACTGCCCATAGTGTGTTCGGCGCTACCGATTAGCCAAAGATTATCGTCTTGTCCGTCAATGTGATAACGATCTTCGCGAGGTTCAAGCCTGTCCATCTGATCGTATATGTCTTCACGAATCATCACCGGTGGTAGGATTGGTGTAAAGGCTTTCGGGCTAATATTTAGATTATTTTCCTTGATAAGTTTTTCGATAATTTGCTGATTGGTTAAAGTTTCAAGTACGTATTGAATTAGCGCGAACTGGAGTTTTACTAGGTCGCCTTTGATATAGGCGAAACGACTGCCGGTTACTTTTGAAGCTCGTTCTTTGTCGATTAAACCTTTGCTCTCGCCGATTTCCCAGTGAGTCTTGGCTTTGAAATCGAACTGAGGCTTCGTGCCCCATTCCTTAACAACAACATTGTCATCTTCACTATTGCCAGCCGGAACATCATCAAATGGCATATTTGGTACGCGCTTCAGCAGTTCAATATATTCTTTATCAACAGATGCAAATCGGTGTTCTAGGTCAGCTAATTTGTCTTTGAGTTCTCGTCCTTGAGTTAGCTGTTCTTCTGATGGTTTCTGGCCTTGAGATTGTCCGCTTAACTCATTACGCTGACGTCGTAATTCTTCAACTTCAATAATATATTTACGGCGCTGTTCATCGAATCCAAGCAATTGATCAACATCGACAACATAGCCCTTCTGTTTGGACTTATCAGCAACAATTTGCGGATTATCTCGAATAAATTGAATATCAATCATTAACAGAATTATACATTATTCTGGGACTTATCGCGTAGAGTAATCTATGTCGTTTTTGGTAGCAAACTTACCTAGCAATATAAGTATATGCCGTGGATCTTGGATTGTTTGCTCGTTTAGAATAGTGTAATTTTCATATTTACTGTGCTTAAATTCAATCAGTTTGCCTAAAGTACCAAGCATAAATCCTTTTTTAACAAAGTGACCTCTTTGTGGGAAACTTCTGTATTCAGGCTGCCCGTGTTTCTGTTCCAATGTCCATGTAAACTCTCTTTCCACTTGAACATCTAGATAAGCCCTATCGTATGCTCGATTAAAATCTTTAAAGAAATCAATAGTGTTACTTAAAAAGTGCTTTCGTCCAGTTCTATATAAATCAAAGCTGCTGATCTCTCTTCCTGGCGTACGTACTTGGTCGATTTTACTGTAAATATCTTGTGCGAATTCTAAGGCATATCCTGCAAGTTTTTCACGATCTTCGCCTCTTATAAAAGAGATGTTTTGTTCAATCATTTTACTAATTTACACTATGATTTGATTATAAACAAAAGCATTTAGCAGTTATTTTTTAGATTGAATATCTTTGATAGTTAGTTCTGTGCGGGAACGAGCATATGTACAGAAATCACAGTCGCCGCCCATAGCTGCTTGGCCAACAGGTGGAATAACATCATTATCTAGGCAATTTTTCATCTTAATTAGCGTTGGCTCAACCCAGGAATCATCTCCGGTATACGAAATTAATTTAGTCTGAAAGTCTAGGCGATCACCAAAGCCGTCCATATCGAGGCGAGCGTTGGTATAGACAAAATAACCAGTGTTATTAACCTTAAAACTATTTTGGCGAAGTAGCCATTGATAGACTTCCATCTGTCGCTTATAGCTCATTTGCCAATCAGAATCGATATTTACTTCTGTAGCCTTGGCCGTCGCTTTGTAGTCAACTACTATCAAATTACCT
>JAYVVJ010000064.1:0-4132 GCA_043787015.1 Candidatus Saccharimonadota bacterium
TTAGAAATCTTGACGTCTGCGCCAAGTTCTTCAGCAATCATTCCAGCGATGTGCGCCATCTCGGTACTATGCTTAAGAACATTCTGGCCATAACTAGTACGGTACTTAAGTTCACCAAGTAATTGGAGGATCTCTTTAGGGATACCGATAATACCGACTTCACGAGCCGCATCTTCACCGGCTTTGATGACATCAAGTTCAACTTTCTTTTGAGCCTTCTCAACAATTTCCTCAATGCGTCCTGGGTGGATACGACCATCCTTGATAAGCATTTCTAGAGACTGATGAGCGACTTCACGGCGAACAGGATCGAAGCTACTAAAGACGATGTAGCCGGGGGTATCGTCAACCATGATGTCGACGCCAGTGGCGCGCTGCAAGGCCATAATATTTCGACCTTCCTTACCGATAATGCGGCCTTTCATTTCTTCATCTTCCAGCTTCATACTCGTAACAGTACGTTCAGCCGTAACTTCACTAGCCATTCTTTCCATAGCAGTAGTAATTATCAAAGCTGCTTGTTCGTCAGCATTTTCGCGGGCTTCATTCTGACGCTTATTAATTAATCCAATCATGTCGTTCTTGATATCGCGCTCAGTCATTTGCATCAGTTTAGTAGCCGCGTCTTCTTTGGTTAACTTGGCGATCTTCTCAAGTTTTTCCTGTTGTTTGCCGCGAATATCACGAATCTCGTTTTTGAGTGATTCAACTTCGTCTTCATTCTTCCTCAAATTCTCACCACGCTTATCTAGGTCGTCAAGTTTCTTATCCATAGATTCTTCACGGTTTACTAGTCTTAGTTCTAGATCCTTAAGTTCTTTACGGCGATTTTGTTCTTCGCGCCGCGATTCATCGATAGCGCGATTAGATTCTTCTCGAGCTGCATCTATTAATTTATCAGCTTCTTTTTTAGCTTTCTGCAACTCTTTTTCTATTTTCTCTTCAGCTGATCCTTGGCGATTTTTTGATATGACCATATTGGTTCCGTAACCAGCAAACAAACCTACTATCGTAAGCAGTACATATAACATAAACGTCCCCTTTGCTTCGAAAATAGCTACCCGGCAATCGCTATCACTTCTCTAGCCAGTCTCACTATTTGAATATCGAATTAGATTTAAAAAATTTACAAGCGGATTAGCGTCTCTCAAACTTTCTATTCCTAATTTAAATATACGCTCTATCAACTTGGTCGGTCAACCTAAAATTTCAAAACATTAAATACTATTGATGGAAATAGTCCTTATCACTTTCGTTGTTGAGTAATATTTGGAAGAGAACCATATACAGGGATAGCTAGCCCGTCCTTATCGCCCGCTAGCATACGATTAATTCCTGACTTAAGCCAGTCTCCGCCTTCGGCTAATATCGGTATATCTAGGCTATAAGCAAGGCTATTTGCAATACTTATTCCGATTCTTAGTCCAGTAAAACTGCCCGGTCCTTCAAAGACTATAATCGCTCCTAGGTCATTGAGTGTTTTACTTTCGCGATTCAATAATTCCCTTATCTGAACCTGGATTGTCTCAGCTAGCTCGCGGTGAGCAAGCCAAGCAAGGTAGGCAAGCTGTTTGGAATCTTCGTATAGGCCAATTTCGGCTTCAGGTTTGTCGGTGCGTATAGTTAGTATCAACATATTCTTAACTTGTTAAGTATTAGTAGGGAACAGATACTTTAATTTTTCAGGATACACAGACCTTATTTTTCGCGATTCTTCTCCAATAGAATTTATAGTAATTGTAACGCGCTCGTCAGGTAGTACGTCGGCAACCAGTTCTGCCCACTCTATAGCTACTACTGCTTTATGATCCTCCAGAATCTCAGCCATTTCGGTAGACATAATTCCAGCTTCTCGAAGTCGATAAAAATCAAAATGATAAAGAGTGAGATTGCCGCAATTATATTGATTACCTATTGTGAAGCTTGGGCTACGAACTATTTCCTTATAACCCATTCCCCGAGCCAATCCTTTGACGAAAGTGGTTTTACCACCACCTAGATCACTGATCAGTTCAACGACTTCGCCACCACGTAGTCTTTGTCCAATTTGCTTGGCGATTTCTAAGGTATTTTCTAAACTTATGGATTCGGTTTCCCAAATCAGCTCGGTAGTCATATGCTCCGTATATTAACGCGGCTAATGCTACAAGAGCAAGCGTCCAGTTATGAATTGGGGCTAAGCTTTCAACTTTTGGCGCTGTTTTAGCGACAGATTTTGACTGTGATTTAGTTGTAGCTTTTATGGTAGTACTTAACGATTTGGTAGGTTTAGAATTGCTATTTGATTCAGTGATTGTTGCCGTAGCAGAAGTTTGAGAACTCATAATATTGATTGCTCCGGGGCTAAGCACATTAGTCCAAGACCAATCACCGTTTGCGAAGGCCCAGGATTGACCATCTTTGGCCGATCCATAAGCATCACTTACTGATATTAAATTTCCAGCTGGATCGAGAAGTTTTACTTGACCTCCTGAGTTACTCAAACTAAGTCCCGTATTGGCAGAATAAAAAGTAGTGAAGCTTTGTGGGGCAAGGCTACTGGCGGCTGGAAAAATATAATTATGAAGTGAGGTGGTTCCAACTTGAAGTCCGTAACCTTCAACATTAAATACGACTAAGTTGGGATTATATATCTCAATAAATTCATCTGTTGAATCATTGCCGCTACCGCCAGGATTAGGCAAAACTTCGTTTACCTGTGGAGTGATTAAGCCTGAATTCTTGGTATCGAAAGCTATTTCATTTATTGATTCGGGTAGAAATACAACTGGCGGCGGGATAGTGGGCAAAAGCACATTAATAGAACTAACAATTTTTGTTATTGGGCTAGCTATCGAAACAAGTCTACATTGATTTACCAAATCGGGCTGAACAGCTAACCAGCTTCCGCTACCGCTCAAAACAATATTAGGATTATTCTGCTCGTCTAAAGGCTGACGTAATAGTAATCCGGTCGTAACCGATGGAAGGGACTGAACGCCAGTAGCAGGAGTTTTTGACCATCCTACATAATCTTGAACAGTTGTCGTTGTTGTACCTCCAGGAATTGCTTGGCTAACGGCTAAAACCTCCAAAAATCCAGCGGATGTCGAAAAACCTAAAGAGATAGAATTAATAACTAGCTGGTAGCAAAGAGAGATTTGACTGTCATTGACCATGTAATATCCATGCGGCGGTAGCGAGCCACTCAAGGCTATCAATCTACTGCTGGTAGCCTTGGCAAGATCGTAGTTGTTGAAATATTCCAGTTGGTACTTGCTCATATCCAACACCGTGTCCGTCGTGTTGTAGAGAGTCACAAACTGGCCATTACTACTAGTGATCTTGAGCTGAGAAAGAACGAGGGAGGGAGCAACAATCGACTCAGCTAGTGCCGATCGAGCCGATAGACCGGCAACCAATCCTAGCAGTATCACCATTGTTACGATCACTTTTACTCGCTTTATCCGCCGCATAGTAAGCCGGATTGTAGGTGTGACATTTCCGACGTGCAAGCAACAGCGTTTTGAAAATGACTCAAATATTAAATAAGTTAATATTTCGGGACTAAATATATTGTTTTTAAGGCTATTAAATAAATGCCGCGCTATACTGATAATATGCTCCAACTAAGCACCAGTCTGATTAATAAATCGGTGATGTCTCTTAGAACTGGCACAGAAATTGCCCATGTTGTTGGCCCGATTATTAATCCGAACAATCTCAAAATTGAAGGGTTTTTCTGCCAAGACCGCTTTAGTAAAGATTTCTTGGTGCTTCTATACCAAGACATTCGCGATGTAGTTCCTCAGGGCTATGTAGTAAATGATCACGATGTTTTAGTTAACCCTGACGAACTTATAAGACTCAAAGATACAATTAAGTTACATTTTGAACTAATTGGAAAACAAGTTGTAACTATCGGTAAGCAGAAAATTGGCAAAGTAACTGATTACGCAGCCGAAACCGAAACCATGTACATCCAGAAAGTCTATGTTTCACAGTCAATCATTAAAAGCTTTACTGGCGGCAGCCTAAGTATCGACCGCACTCAGATAACTGAAATCACTCCTTCTCAGGTGATTATTAACGAGATCTTGAAGGGCGAACCAGCTATGTCCGCAGCCGTTGCAAGCTAATCTTCTGGCTCTAG
>JAYVVJ010000065.1:0-9590 GCA_043787015.1 Candidatus Saccharimonadota bacterium
CAAGATGGCGCACTAGACCACTATGCGACCTCTCCTTCGTCAGAACCTAGACTATTATACACAGGGGTGTCATTCCAGCGAAAGCTGGAATCTCGCTAGATAACAAATAAAACTTGAATTGGAGGGAGATCCCAGCTTTCGCTGGGATGACATTAAGGACTGAAATAAATTCAGCATGACAGAATCTGATTGCTAACAGAGGGGGCAAAGAGGTAAACTAAGTTACATCTATGCCCCTTATTCAACTCGATAATGTAAGTAAATTATATGGTTTTGGCGATGCTACGACCCTGGCTCTGGATGAAGTTGAGCTAACTATTGAAAAGGGTGAATTTGTGGCCGTGATGGGTCCTAGCGGCTGTGGTAAAAGTACTTTAATGAATGTCATAGGACTACTTGATCGACCGAGCCACGGAAACTATAGCCTTGATGGAAAATTAGTTTCACATTTGCGCCCAGGACAGCTTGCTAAATTCAGGCGAGATGCCATCGGCTTTATATTTCAGTCATTTAACCTTTTGCCTCGCTTGAATGTACTAGAGAATGTTGCCTTGCCATTAACTTACAAAGGGCTGACTCAGACTAAGCGACTAAAGCTAGCTAGCCAAATGCTTGATCGAGTCGGTATACAAAAGCGCGAGTATTACTTCCCTAACCAGTTAAGCGGCGGTCAAACGCAGTGTGCAGCGATAGCTAGAGCATTAATTAATAATCCTCGCATTCTGATTGCTGATGAACCGACCGGAAATCTAGATAGTAAAAATAGCAAAATGGTCATGGAACTATTGGCTGATATTCACCGTAGCGGCAGCACTGTAATATTCGTTACTCATAATCCTGAATTAACCCGATATGCTACTCGCGTAGTCTATATGCATGACGGCGCGATTGTACACGATGAGCAGACTGCACTCGGTAAGGTTGCAAATTACGTTGAAGCAATCTATAACTTACCTCGCGATAAAGACAATAAGATCAAAACCAAGCCTAAAAAGAAGAAAAGCGCTAAGAAGACTAAGAAATCTCGATCAAGCAAGGATAAATCATGAAATCATATACGAGCGGACATATTAAAGCAGGACTAGATTCGGTCCGTGGTGCTAAAATGCGCAATTTCTGGACTATGTTCGGCATTATAGTCGGCGTTGCTTCGGTAATTACAGTTGTTGGTATTGGCGAGGGAGTTAAGGTTCAAATAAGTAGTCAAATCCATCATTATGATAAAGATTTAATAGTAATTCAGCCTCTCAAAAACAGTAATCCTGTGCAGATTAAGAATAGTTTATTTTCAAATTTGAATTATGGTGGATCACTCAGCGATAAGGATCTGAATGCAATAATTAAAACTGATGGCGTTGTGTCTACGGCGCCTCTTAGCAGCGTGTCTGGATCAGTTAAGACAGATAAAGGGATTTATGGCGATGGTTCAGTAATTGGTACAACCTCAGATTTACCGGCCCTACTCAATCAATCCTTAGCCTATGGTATATTCTTGAGCGACCTTGATATAGGTAAAAATGTTGCAGTTCTAGGTCAAAGCGCAGCAATTGATATGTTTAATGATGCCGTGCCACTAGGCCGTACGTTCACTTTCCGCGGTAATGAGTTTGTCGTCCATGGCATATTTAATAAATTCGACGCAACACCTTTAAGCAAATCAGCTGATTTCAATAATGCCATATTTATTCCTTATGACGTGGCTGTAAGTATTAGCGATAATACCGTCTCAACATTTGAAATTTTAGCTAAACCAATCAGTACTGAACAAGTACCGGTTGTGACTGCAAACATCAAGGCTTCGCTTAAGGCTACGCATAACGGCGACAGTGATTACAGTGTCATGCTTCAAAGCCAAAATTTGTCTGGCAATAATGAAATAATTGATTTAATGACCAAGTTAATCGCCGGAGTAGCTGCGATATCTCTATTGGTTGGCGGCATCGGAATTATGAATGTAATGGTTGTGTCGGTATCAGCACGAATGCACGAGATTGGGATTCGTAAAGCCATCGGTGCGACTAATAAACAAATCCTAAGTCAGTTCATTATCGAAGCCAGTTTTTTGAGCTTTACTGGTGGCATAATCGGCATTATCGTCGCCTATGCTGTCGATTTAACGCTAAGATTAACAACTGATTTAAGACCTGTAATCAGCCTCAGGTTAGTATTGATAGCTAGCGGCGTATCGTTGGCTGTCGGAATTATCTTCGGTTCTTTACCTGCCCTCAAAGCCGCTCGCAAAGATCCTATCGACGCACTACGCTCTAATTAGAATATCGAGTAGATAGCGCCGCAGCCAGCAAGTATCATGATGATGGCAGCTGTCCAGCCTATGAATTTTGTAATTGGGCCATTCGCCCATTCGCCCATAACTTTCTTATTGCTACTAATCAATACTATTAAGACTAATACGATCGGTGCGACTATACCATTGAAGACCGCAGAATAGATTAAAGCTTTGATTGGGTTTAAGCCGATGAAATTCATGCTAAGCCCGACTAGCATCGAGATAATGATCATTCCGTAGAAAACTTTTGCTTGCTTAAGTTTTTTGCCTAGGCTGCCAGGTTTATGTAAACTCTCAGCGATTGCATAAGAACTCGAAGCAGCTAAGACTGGTATGGCTAGCATACCGGTACCAATGATACCGATAGCGAACAATAAATTAGTTGCACTGCCCGCAAATGGTTCGAGAGCTTTAGCAGCATCAGCTGCTGACGCAATATCTGTTATGCCGTTAGGGAATAAGATTCCGCCACAAGCAGCGATTATGAAGAACATAACAATATTTGATAAGAACATACCCGACCAGACATCAATACGCATATTTTTGACGGACTTTTTATCTGTTCCCTGTCTCATTGCCAAAGTTGTTTTACCTTGGACAATTTCATCTTCAACTTCCTGAGATGTCTGCCAGAAAAATAAATAAGGAGAAATAGTCGTACCTAAAACTGCACATATAAGCAGTAACTGATCTTTATCGAAAGAAATCGATGGCACAAAGGCCTGACGTAGAACTGTACCCCAGTCTAGCTGAGCTAATATTGCAGATAAGATATAGGATAATAAAACTAGAGCCAGCCATTTTAAATATTTAGCATATCGCGCGTACGGAGTGAATATCTGCAAAGCTAGCATAAAAATACTGAACCCAATAACCAGCAAGTTAGTACTTGCACCAGGGAAAAGCAATTTAACTCCTGCCGCCATAGCACCAAGGTCAGCGCCGATATTGAAAGCGTTAGCTGCAAACAATAGAAGCGTACTTGCGTAGAGGACACGTGGTGAATATAA
The DNA here is from genome assembly GCA_043787015.1 of Candidatus Saccharimonadota bacterium. Classification (GTDB taxonomy): domain Bacteria; phylum Patescibacteriota; class Saccharimonadia; order Saccharimonadales; family UBA4665; genus JAYVVJ01. The sequence continues at coordinate 3,298 of JAYVVJ010000065.1, forward strand.
ACGTTTGATATTGCTAGCAAGTCCACGGCCGGTGACAAGTCCAATTCGGGCGCACATCTCCTGTACTACGGCCATTAGCGGAAAAGTGAAAGCCGATAGCCACAAGAATTTGTATCCATATTGGGCTCCAATTTGTGAATACGTAGCAATGCCTGAAGGGTCGTCATCGGAAGCGCCAGTAGTTAGACCTGGTCCAAGCGTATTCCAGTATTCTTTACCGCGCTTAAGAACTTTACCGTCGGTAATTTTTTTACTAAACTCATTACTCGCATTAATTGATTTATCGAGTAAATCGGCTGGAGCTTCAATGGTTTTTGTTAGTAGGTTTTTATTCACGGTAATGGTTTTATTGTTTAGAAGTATACATCAATATTATTCCATGTGAACAGCTAATTAAAAATATTGTCCGTAGTAATACCAAAAATGTTTGAGGATGAGTAGAGCTATAATAACTAACCAAGAAACCATAATGTCCAGATGGTGTCGTCTAACCCAGTCATAAATACGTTTATATTTCTTCGGTATCTTTAGATGACCTTGATCGACATTGTATAAGGATACATATAAGAATGTGATTATGGCGACTACCCAAACGCTCATACAATAAGGACAAAGAGCATTAATGGTATAAACGCTGTTATAGAATAACCAATGTACGAAAAGAACAGCAAAAGTCACTCCTCCTTGAAGCCCCAGCCAAAACCAGCGCTTGAATTTAGCACCAGCTAACATTGCTACGCCAATAGTTACGAATACAGCGAATGCCGCTAGTCCCATGAATGAGTTAGGAAAGCCAAAGACCGAGCCTTCACTACTAGATAACACGCTGCCGCAACTAACTACTGGGTTAAGGTTACAGTTCGGTACAAAATTAGGGTCGGCAGAAAGTTGCAGTTTGTCGTATGTCAAAATGAACGATCCGAACAAGCCTATAATACCGCCAATTATAAGCATCCAAGGTAATGCCTTTTCAAGTACAATTTTCTTGAAACTAATTTTCATACTAGAAACCCCCTCTAATTACGCCTAGCCCAAGCATTAGTAGACCAAAAACTATACAGTATATTCCAAACGGCTTAAGACTTTTGTTCTGGAAGTATTTATCGAGATATCGAACTGTGAAATAAGCTGCAATTCCGGCAGCAATTCCTCCGGCTAGGATTTGGCCGTACATGCCACTATCAAGTCCAGTGAAAAAATCAGGAATTTTGTATATTCCTGCACCAAGAATAATTGGAGTGGCAAGTAAGAAAGAGAATCGGGCGGCGTCTTCACTATTTAGACCGCTCAGTAAGCCGCTTACCATAGTAACGCCAGAACGACTGATACCTGCAAATAAAGCTGTAACCTGAGCAAGGCCGATTAATACGGCTCGCTTAAAAGTAAGTTTCTGGCTAACGTCGGCGGTGGTGGCTGAAATATTATGTTCGGCGCGCTGCTTCGGGTGCCTTTTTAAATACGAATCACCTGCTATTAGTATAAATCCGTTAATAATTAAAAACGTAATGGCGGATAATGGTTTAGCAAACTGAGTACGCAAATGGTGTTCGAAAATTAATCCTGTTAAACCAGCTGGAATAGTTGCTGCGATAAGTAACCAAGCCAAACGGGCGTCATTGGTCTTAATGCTTCGAGTCGTGACTGACGAGAAAAAACCTTTAATAATTCTTACCCAAGTTTTACGGTAGAAAATAAGCAAAGCTAAAGCAGTAGCAACATGAAGTACAACTAAAAACGATAGAAAGAATGATTCGCTAGCGGCTTCGCTTGTCATGACTGATTTCCAGTCGAATAGCCAAGCAAATATTACAGAATGGCCCAGACTTGATATCGGGAAAAGTTCACTCGCACCTTGGAGTAGGCCGAGTACTATTGCTTGAAAGTAAGTAATCATACGTTATTACAGTGTATCAAACCCATTGATGATTGGTCTCGCTAATTCATTGCCAAAACTTCCCATTGGATAAATTGTTAAATTTTGGTTAGAACCTGCCCAAGCTTCAATCACTGGTTCGACGACTCTCCAGGCTGCCATAACTTCTTGGCTGGTAGCGAATAGAGTGTGATCGCCACGGATAGCATCAATCAGGACTCGTTCGTAAGCGTTAGGATGGGCATAATCACTAAAGTTATTACCATATGAAAAGTCCATTAGTGCAGGTTGAAGTCTAGTATCGTAGCCGGGCTTCTTGGCAAGTAATTCAATCTCAATACCTTCGTTCGGGCTTATCCTAAATCTTAGGCGGTTCGGCTGTTTATTTTCATTTTTGAATGTAACCACAATTTCAGTTCGTTTTTCGGCAAGGCCCTTGCCTGTCCAGATGCTGATAGGAACGCCTCGCCAACGATCGCTATCAATATACATTCTGATGCCGGCAAATGTCTCGGTAGTAGAATCAGGATTATCGACTTCGTTTGTATAACCTTCGTACTGACCTCTTGTGACGTCGCTATACTCTCCATCGATATTTACTGGCTTCAGACTATCAAGTAAAGCTTGTTTTCTATGATGGATGTGTTCGCTATCCATGGCTTCGGGTTTATCCATAGCAACTATGGCTAGCAATTGCAGTAAGTGGCTTTGGACAAAGTCTCTTAGCGCCCCAAGCGGTTCGTAGAAAACTTTTCGACCCATTATGCCAATTTGCTCTTCTGCAAATATCTCAATACTGGCAATATGTTCGTGGTTCCACAATGCTTCAAAGATAGGATTTTCAAAACGGAAAGCTAAAATATTTTGTACGGTTTCTTTGGCGAGATAGTGATCGATACGGAATAACTGGTCTTCATCAAAAACTGCACCGATTTCATTGATTAAACTTTGAGCTGAAGCCATGTCGTATCCAAATGGTTTTTCAACCAATAATCGACTACTCGCTGTGCCGTGCTGGCAGCTATTATTGAGTTCAGATTGGCCAATAAGGTTAACTACAGAATCATAAACTTTAGGTGGAATCGATAGATAGAATAATCGATTCATACATAGACTTTGATCGGATTCAACTTGGTCCAGTCGGACTTTGAGGTTCTTGTAATCATCGATATTGTCTAGGTCTAATTTGATCATTTCAATCTGACTTTTCATCCTGTTTATTAGATCTTCTTCGCCAGGTTGAGCTTCTTCACCCTTACGCAGATCGGTATTCGACAGTAGTTCGTCGGCTGTCATGTCGCCTCTTGATATGCCAATGATTTTTGACTTATTGTCTAGCAGGCCAACCTTAATCAAATGAAACAGAGCTGGCAGTAAGTAGCGTTTCGATAGATCACCAGTTATTCCGAATATCACTATCAGACTTGGTTCGAGCGGTGTTTGATCAGGCATTATTTATTCAACTCGTGTCCGCCGAATTTATTGCGCATGGCGGCTAATAGTTTGGTGGCGAAATTCACGTTGCCATTTTGTGAGGCTAGCCTGACATCAAAAGAAGCTTGAATGCTTGGCATTTCAATGCCTAATTCTTTAGCTGTTTCCAGTGTCCATCGAGCTTCACCACTCTCTGCAACAAAGCCATCGATGCCATCGAGATTTGGATTTTCAGCCAAGGCGGCTTGGCATAATTCGTTAAGCCATGATGTGACTACACTATGGTGCTGCCAGACATTGCCAGCAGCTGCTAGATCGATATTTGTGTAAGGTCCTTCTTTGAGCATGCGATAGCCTTCAGCCAGACTTTCCATCATGCCGTATTCAATGGCATTATGAGTCATTTTGACGAAGTGGCCGCTACCGCTAGGACCGAAGTGATGATAAGCACCTTCTGGATTTGATAGTGTCGACAAAACGGGCGTTAGACTATTAACGGCCTCAACGTTGTCACCGCCGACCATCATTGAAAAGCCATTCTGATAACCCCAAACACCGCCGCTAGTACCAATATCTACCAAGAAACTACCCTTGGATTTAATAACTTCATTGCGCTGCTTAGTTAGTCTGTAATCAGAATTACCACCATCAATTATGATGCTGCCTTGTGGTGCAAGTTCTAGCCACTGAGCTACTTCGTCATCCACTATATCTGCTGGTAACATTACCCAAATAACAACTTGATCACTTCCGAAAGCTTCGATAACGGCAGCTTTACTGTCAGCTTGAATTGCACCGTAACCAGCGGCTTCCTGCATAGGTTCAGTACTACGATTATGAGCAATGACTTTATGATCAGCTTCTGCCAACTTACGAGCAATTTGCATTCCCATTCTTCCAAGTCCGTGTACTGCGATTGTCATATGGCCTCCTAGCTTTCTATACTGTCATTATATACGTAAGCTTCATCTAATTCTTTTAGAATCTGTGCAGGCTGTAGCTCTAGGCTGATATTTTCGTCTTTCAACTTAGTTAGCGCCCCGGCTTTGGATACGCCAAATGCGTAGACATAGGCCGCATTAATCTTTCTTAGTGCCGGGAAAGTCAGCGTGATTCTTGTGTACGAAGTACTTTCAAAGCTAACTACATACTTTCGCAGTTCTTGACTAGCCGGGCTACTCGGTAGTATTCCTGCAATATGACCGTCTGTGCCAATGCCTAATAATGCAATGATCACATCAGCTTCCTCGAAAGCTTGGCCAGCAAGTGATTTGAATCGCTCATCAGTCTGCTCCAGAGATAGATTCGAGTCTAATATGTTCAATAGAATTGCATCGCCGCTATCAAAACCGGCATTTATTAATTGTTGGAAATTAGAATCGGCATGACCAACAGGTACATAACGCTCATCTACTGGCATAATAGTTAGCTGCATTTTGAGATTACTAGGTATCGATTTCATAACAGTGACTGCCGATGCGATGTTCGACCCGCCACTAACTAGCCACAAAACGTTTTTGTCCTGTTTGAGTTCTTTAATTAGTCGCTGGCCTAAATCATCAAGGCTGTTTTCCGCCATAGTTTGTTTTATTAATTGCATATCTACACTATAACAAAGCCGGAAGGCTTATCGGATATCTATTCTAACAAAGGCTTCGGCCAGTTTGTATCCGGATTCTTGTCCGATTTCTGAAGCTATGGCAGTCATGAAACCGCGAACTTCGTCAATATTAGGAACTTGGCTAGTGTGAGCATTTAGTGCAGCAATCTTAGTTTCGAAAGTATCAGTGATATCAATGGCGAAGTTACTTTTATCAAAATTAATTAATAAAATGGTCGGTGTGATGTGTGGTTCGAAGCCGTCTGCGAAAAGTTCAGGAAATGATAAATGATCACGAGCTAATGGAAATACTGAGTCGAGTGTTGCCTGCCCGGCGGCGCGGTGATCAGGATGATTGATGAATCCACGACTGCTCGAATACAGCATTGACGGGTCTATAGTGATAACAACATCTGGTTTAATACTACGAATGACTCTAGAGATCTGCTTTTTGAGTTCCATAGTGACTTCTAATCCGCCATCTGGAAAACCGAGAAATTCGACACTTTTGCCGCCGATAATTTTAACCGCGGCGCGCTGTTCGGTCTCACGCAGTTTTACTAAATCAAGTGGCGACATCTTTAGATCACTTGAACCTTTGCTGCCATCAGTCAAAATCAGGTAGTGCACTTCAGCTCCAGCCTTCGCGTATTTGGCCATAGCGCCAGAAGCACCGAAATCTAAATCATCAGGATGAGCGGCTATACCCAAAACAATTTTGGGATTGAGCTCATGAAATTCTTGTTTGTCCATTGTCTTATTCTACCAGCTAATGTTAATAGCAAACTAAAATGTTAAGATAGACCATAAGATATATGGAAAAATACCACAAATTAATTACTAAGACTTATCACAATGTTAAATCCGATAGTCTAAAACGCAGTTCGTTACTTTTAATTCTTGCACAATTGATTAATGCCGGCGGCCTGTTCTTATTCTGGATTATTAATGCTAGATTATTCAGCGCTAACCTAGTTGGTTTGGCGACGGCTTTCGTCAGTTTCGGAGTACTAGTTGCGACATTTACTAATCTCGGACTGCCTAATACTATCATCCGATTCTTGCCTAGATCGAAACAACCTGGCGGCCTTTTTTCCTCGGCTCTTTTATTGGTTAGTTTAAGTTCGATGATTGGCGGTCTAATAGCATTGAGATTAGTTGGTTACTTAGCGCCAAGTCTTGACACTATTATTGATTCTCCAAATCTTCAGATAATCTTCGTGCTGTTAGTAATGTCGACGGCAATTAGCGCTCTACTTGACGGAACTCTTGTCTCTTTCCGTAAGGGCGAGCTAGTACTCATCAAATCAATAATTGTTAATATACCAAGAATAGTTTTGCCATTTTTCGCAGTAGCCGCTGGCGTTCGAGGGATGACGAGTGTAT
>JAYVVJ010000066.1:0-4049 GCA_043787015.1 Candidatus Saccharimonadota bacterium
ATATTTTGAAGGTTTGGATCGGTGCTACTGAGTCGACCTGTTTGGGCAATCGTCAGATTGAAAGTTGTATGCACACGGGAATTTTCATCGACCATTAAAGGCAATGTGTCGACATAAGTATTCTTGAGTTTAGCGACTTCGCGGTACTGAGTAATAAGGTCAATGATTGGATGCTTGCCACGGAGCTTATCTAGCTCTCGTGCAGCGGTACTATAGCCAGTTTTGCCCTTCTTAACGCCTTGCGTGGGTAGTTTAAGCTTCTCGAACAAGATATCAGCTAATTGGCTCGGTGAAGCTATATTAAATTCTTGGTCAGCGAGCCCGTAAATCTGCTGTTCAAAGTCAGAAATCATATCGTTAATTTCATCGGCGAAATTGATCAAATACTGGGTATCCAATTCAATGCCCGACTGCTCCATGCGCGCCAAAACTGGAATCAATGGCCATTCAATATCTTCTGCCAAAGACTTCATTTTAGGTAAGTCTTTTAGGTCCTTGGTTTGATGCTCATAAAGACCTTTTATTACGGCAATAATGTCGGCAGCTCTGGTGATTAATTCCTCGTTATCGATGTCTTCGAATGATGAGCCTTCATAACCTAGATCAGCCTGAGCCATGCCACTAAGGCTCTGTTCGCGGCGCAGTGGATCGAGCAAGAAGCCGCCCATTAGAACATCGTGCTTAACTTCAAACTTGTCATGCTGAACATCGTGAAGCATCTGCACAGATTCTTCGTTACTCTCAGAATGACCAGAAGAAAGATCCATTAAAACTTTAAGACTGTACTTAACGTCATAGCCGATTAGTGGCGGCATTCCAATAAGCTTTTCAGCTAGTTTTTTTGCATCTATTTTCGACAGATCAAAGGAATAAACAGTCTGGCCGTCTCCACTCAACAAAACAACCTTTGGATCACGTCCGTGCTTGCCTGCTGACCTAGTATAAATATATGTCTGATTTGTTTCAGGCAGTTTAAACTCATCTACTCGAGAATTCGTATTGATAATAATATTCTTGCCCGTAACGATTGGACTACCTTGTGCAACATGAAGTGTGTCAGCTGAAACATTCATAACCTCCGGTAAGTGGCGAAGTAGGCTGCGGAATTCCAAATCTTGAAGCAATTTCGCAATCTTTTCCGGATTATTTTTGCGTACATCTAGAGCGTCTAAATCGAGTGGCACTGGTGCATCAATCCAAATACGGGCCAATTCTTTACTTAGGTAAGCGAGCTCCTTACCTGCCTCTAATTTCTTGCGCAAAGAGTCCTTAACTAAGGCCAGGTTTTGATAAATATTATCAAGAGTTTCGTATTGATTCAATAATTCGACAGCACCCTTTTCGCCAATACCCGGCACACCCGGAATATTGTCCGACGAATCACCTTTTAATGACTTGAGGTCCAAGTATTGATCGACGCGAATACCATGTTTGGCTTCAAAACTCTTGGGTGAATACAATTCTATGTTACTGAGTCCAGTTTTGAGAGCATAAACCTGTACGTGATCATTTACCAGCTGAAGCATGTCCATATCAGAGGTCACCAGCAGTGTATCTAGTCCGGCTTCACGAGCATGAACAGCAAGAGCGCCCATAATATCGTCGGCTTCATAATCATCTAGTTCATAAAGTGGCCAGCCGAAAGCATCGAGTAGTTCATGCAGTATTGGAATTTGTTCATAGAAATCAGCTGGAGGTGGTTTGCGCCCAGCTTTGTACTGCGGATAAAGTTCTAGGCGTTTACGAATGTTAGTTTTGGGCTTATCCCAAGCCACAGCCACATAATCAGGCTTGAGCCGTTTAATGACTTCGAGAGCCATGGTGGCGAAACCGAACACACCGCCAGTAGGCTTGCCGTCCTTGGTAGAAAGATTAGGCATGGCGTAATAGCCGCGATAAAACACGCTTTTGCCATCAATTACTACCAACTTCTTACGTGTTACTTCCTCGGCCATACCTATAAGTATATCTCACTACTGATAGTGATAATCAAAAGCTATTAATTCAGACGAAGAGAAGCTTCAACCATTTTACGGAAAAGATCTAAATCATTGCTGTCATTTATGATTAAGACATCGCATTTTTTCTTAACTTCAGCCATGTTTAAAACCGTTCTATCAGATCCGGCTGGCGGATTCATTTCGACTTCTTCATCAGCCAAGAACTGCTCAAAAGTCATAGCGTCTTCACTTGCTCGATTGCGAGCTGCGGCACTATTTTGAATACGATCATAACGAACGCGTGGATTTGCATCCAACCAAATAACTATGCCGCCAGCTTCGTGGATTCGATCAACTTCACCTGGATTGCGAATGCTGGCCATTACTACGCCCTGATAGTTTTGCTCGTCTTTTTTAATCTCGTACTCTGCGATAGACTTATCCACTAATGCTCCCAAGCCCCACTCCTGGCGCCATTGGGAACTTATAGTCCTTAAAGTCTCCCGACTAGGATCGACAGCTCGTCTTTTGGCCTCATTACGAAGCAAATCAGTGACGGAAATAAACAAATAGCCGTGATATTTAGCTAGCATGTCGCCAACAGTGTCTTTTCCAGACCCGTTAACTCCAGCAACACCTATGAATTTTAACCTTCTGTCAGTCGCCATTGAATCAATTTTACCAGAGAATTATTGATTAGCGATTTGAGAATTACGAAACATCTCTAATCTCAAATCACAAATCTACTTGATATAGTCGTGAAGTTTCTTAGAATCGCGGTGTTTTCGGAGTTTGGCTAAAGCTTTAGCTTCAATTTGACGAATACGTTCGCGAGTAACTGAGAATTCTTGTCCGACTTCTTCAAGCGTATGACTTTTGCCGTCTTCTAGGCCAAAGCGAAGCTTCAAGATTTTCTGTTCGCGCTCGGTTAGAGCTGAAAGCATCTCTTTAACCTGCTCTTTTAGAAGCTGGCCAGTAGCTGATTCTTCAGGACTGACAGTGTCTTCATCTTCGATGAAATCGGCAAGGACAGAATCTTCTTCGTCATCACGAATCGAAGCATCAAGTGAAGAAATATCCTGCTTAATTTTCATGATGTGCTCAACCTTATCAACGTCGATTTCCATTTCCTTGGCAATTTCTTCGTTCGATGGTTCACGGTTCAACTCTTGTGTAAGTCGGCGCTGGGTACGGAGTAGTTTGTTGATTGTTTCAACCATGTGCACTGGAATACGAATTGTACGAGCTTGGTCAGCAATAGCACGTGTAATAGCTTGGCGAATCCACCAAGTAGCGTAAGTACTGAATTTGAATCCCTTGTCTGGATCGAACTTCTCAACAGCACGAAGTAAGCCAGTATTGCCTTCTTGAATAAGATCAAGTAGGTCTAGGCCACGACCAACATAACGCTTAGCGATCGACACAACTAGACGCATGTTAGCTTCTGCCATCTGATCTTTGGCAAGTCTATCTCCCGCTACAACACGCTTAGCTAAGGCCAGCTCGTCAGCAGAATTCAGTAGTGGAATCTTACCGATTTCGCGTAAATAAAGACGAACTGAGTCGTCGGCAACATCATCATCAAGATAAACTGCGGCATTAGTTGCTACTTCTTCCTCTTCAGCCTCTTCAGCTACCCATTCGTCAGAGAAATTCTCAACATCTGGCTCGGTGGTCGTAATCTCAACATTAAGTTCTGATAATTCAGTGTATAGGGCGTCTAAGGCTTCAGTATTTTCGGCAGTTTCTGGAATAAGTGCGTAAATATCACGCTGCTCAATATGACCATCTTTCTTGGCCTTATCGATTAATTGCTGACGCTTCAGTTCAGGTGTTGCAGCGCTATCGGCTGTCTTGTTTTTCGCTTTCGCCACGGGCAGCTCCTTTTACTTGATTAAGTAGTTGATCATACTTTTTGACTTGTTCCAAAATTCGTCTAGTATTTGCATCATCTGAAGATTCAAGTTCACTGACAAGTTGGTCTTTTTTGCTTTTTACAAATTGTGCTATCAGGCGGGCCTGCAATCGAGCTGCTTCGTAGTGAAGTTCGTTTAGCTCGAGGCCTTGATAGAGTTCCTCGTAGAGTAATGACTGTATTTTAACATAATC
>JAYVVJ010000067.1:0-4047 GCA_043787015.1 Candidatus Saccharimonadota bacterium
GTCCATTTATTGCCAATAATCTCCATGGCTGAAGCGATGCAGCCAACCTTGGGTTCGATAGTGGTGTTATTAGAAGTTAATTTCATACTTTACAAAGTATAGTAATAGCTTATACTTAATTTTACTATACAAAGTATATCATAAAAAGGAGCCACATGAAGTTACAAATAATTATCGGAAGTACCCGTCCGAACCGCATGACCGAGCGTCTTGCAAAGTGGGTGGCTAATGAAGCTAAGAATCTAGAAGATACAACAGTCGAGCTAGTTGATCTAGCGGACTACAATATTCCATTCTTGGATGAAGCTATTTCACCACGCTACAATCCTAATCGTCAAATTAATGCCGAAGCGGGCAAGTGGGTCGATAAGCTAGCTGAAGGCGATGCTTATGTCTTCGTAACTCCTGAATACAACCATTCTATCCCTGGTGTTTTGAAAAACGCATTAGACTACATCACAACTGAACTTGTTAAGAAACCCGCTACAGCCGTCAGTCACGGAAGCGTTGGTGGTGCTCGCGCCATCATGCATCTTAAAGAAATCTTAAGCGAGTCTCAGGCGGCTATCATCCCGAAGGCAGTTGCTTTCGCCGGAGCAGGCCAAAGTCTTAGCGAAGAGGGCGTGCTCGACGAAGCTGTTAAGGCTAATCCTTATGGTCCACAAGGCGCCGCAACTTCTATGCTTGCTGAACTCAAATGGTACAGCGACGCATTAAGCGCAGCCCGCAAATAACAACACAAAAAGGATTAGAGATTTGAGATTGGCGATCGGCGATGTATCCCAAATCACAAATCTCTAATCACAAATCGTTCTGCTGTGGCTCTTTGTTGCTATAATTGTGGAAATGATTGATAAAAAAGCTATTCCGACCAAGTTACTCTGGATAGATTTGGAGATGACCGGCCTTGACCCTGAACAAGACGTAATTCTTGAAGTTGCAGCCGAAATCACCGACTTCGATTTTAAGACAATTGCTAGTTATGAAGCGACTGTTCGTCAGCCTAGAGATGTGGTTGTCGATCGTATGCAAAAGAATGTTTGGTGGGCTGAATTCCCTCACAACAGAGACGAATTCGTTAATAATTTGGATACGGCTAAGCCAAGTGAGCAGGTTCAACAAGAATTGATTGATTTACTTCAGGAGCATTTTGACTCAGAGTCGGCAGTTCTAGCTGGAAACAGCATCCATAATGACCGAAATTTTATCAAAAAGTGGTGGCCTGAATTTGACCTGAAGCTACATTATCGAATGCTTGATGTCAGTAGCTTCAAAGTCTTAATGCAGGGTAAACACGCTGAAAACTTCGAAAAGAAGGAAGTCCACCGGGCATTCGACGATATCCAGGCTTCGATTGCTGAACTTCAGCATTACCTCGAGTGGTTCAGCACTAAACACTAGCGTAAAAGATTGCCAAAAGATAACTTATATGCTAAAATATGCATATGGAGATTGATAAATCTAATACTAAAGCCAATCGTCGGGTAGAGGTTATATTTTCTCGAAGAGAAATTCCTGTACTTGATTATGTGTTAAGCCCATATTCGAGTGTTGACGAAGTCCAGGAGCTTGATCACACAGAATCTCTTTTGATGGATATTAGCGAGCAAGTTCACATTGCTAGCAGAGATTACGATTTTATATTTAGTGTTAGAGATAGTGATTTAGAGTATCTATTGCACGGATTGGAACATACAACGAATCTATCTTTAGCAAAAATTGGTTTTAGCGCGGACGTAGATCTGGAATTACTTACTGTAAGGGAAAGTATAATTTCAGACTTAGATGTAAACCAAAGCATATCCCCTGAATACAACGACTCTAGTTTTAGGGCTAGAAAAATTGCTAGTGATATGGCTTTCGATTTTGCAAATCCATCTCGAATTACTATAAATAATTAGTGTAAGATTTAGTTATGAATCATAAAACTATTGAAGAATATATTTTGAGTATGCCGAATAGCCGGCTTGAATATCCTTTTGGCGAGAGTGTGGCAGTTTATAAGGTTGGCGATAAGATGTTTGCCTTGATTGCTGAAGATAAAAATCCACTACAACTCAGTTTGAAATGCGATCCTCAGCTTGGACTTATCCTGAGAGAAAAATACGACACTGTCATGGAAGGTTATCATTTGAACAAAAAACACTGGATTACAATTCTGACGACCGGTGTGCCTGATTGGGAAGAAGTTAAAGGCATGATTACGCATAGTTACGTGCTCGTTTCTGGCGAATTACCGAATTAATACTAGGTTATCAATGACTGTCATCCTCGCGAATGCGGCCGTTCGAGGCTCTGATGAGCCCTCAGGCTCTAGAAGAGGGATCCAGAAAAACAATTTTTGTCTGGATTCCGAGGTCGAGTCGGGAATGACAATTACGCTTGTGATTGGAGCTGGTGAACAAAAGCTATAAGCTATAGCTATGGATGCAGTTGAAGAGGTAAGAAATAGACTGGCGATAGAAGACGTCATAGGCGAATATGTTCAGCTCAAAAGAGCTGGCCGCAACTGGCGTGGTCTTAGTCCGTTTAGTAATGAGAAATCTCCAAGCTTCATGGTTAGTCCAGAAAAGCAGATTTGGCATGACTTTAGTTCGGGCAAGGGCGGCAATATGTTCAGCTTCGTTATGGAAGTTGAAGGAGTGGACTTCAAAGGCGCACTTGAACTACTTGCTCGCAAGGCAGGTATCGACATTGAACAATATCGCAGTTCTTCAAGCCGTGGCGGCCCTGACAAGGAGAAGTTATATACGATTATTGAAGCAGCTAGCCGTTTTTATCAAGTGCAATTTAGCCAGAATAAGACTGCACTCGAATATGTCTTCAAGAAGCGGCAATTTACCAAGGAAACAGCCTTGGAATGGCGTATCGGCTACTCACCGAATAATGGTTCATCGCTTCTAGAATTTTTGAAAACCAAGAACTTTACTGAAGATGAAATCAAACAAGCTGGACTAACTTCACAAAGTTACAAAGGTGGACTTCAGGATATGTTCCGTGGTCGATTAATGATACCACTTCAAGATGCTCAAGGGCGAGTAATAGGATTCACGGCACGACTATTAATCGACGATCCAAACGCTCCGAAATACATCAACACACCGCAGACTGTGCTTTATGACAAGAGTCGACACATATACGGTCTACACCTCGCAAAAGAGAGTATTCGAAAGTCTAAATTCGCAGTATTAGTTGAAGGAAACCTCGACGTGATTGCTAGCCATCAGGCTGGAATTAAGCAAGTCGTGGCTACAGCTGGCACGGCATTGACCGAACCAAACCTCAAAGCACTTAGTAGATTCACAGGCGATATTCGCCTTAGTTTTGATGCCGATAAAGCCGGCGTTGCAGCCACAGAGCGAGCGATTCCAATCGCTAGCCGCGTCAAAGTTTCGCTCAGTATTATCGATATCCCAAGCGGCAAGGATCCTGATGAATTAATCAAACAAGATCCTAAACTTTGGGAAGAGGCGATTAATAAAAATAAATATGCCTTGGATTGGTTAACAGATCTATATGCTAAGAAACTGGACCTTAAATCAGCAGTCGGTAAGCGAGAATTCAGCGATGTTTTGTTACCAGTTGTAAGAGCTCTAGCCGATCCGGTTGAAAGGGATCATTACTTAACTTCTATTGCTGAAACGATTGGTGTCAGCAAGGAAGCCTTAATTCAAAAGTACACCAAAACAACATCTGAAGAGGCGCCCGCCAGACAGCGCCGAGTTAAAATCGAACCAGCTAAATTGGATAAGATTGCTGTTGAAAATCAGAAAACTCAAGATAATTTCCTTAGCCTAATGTTGATGCGCCCAACGCTTCGAGAATTCATGGCAATTATTACAGATGAAATGATGTTTACGGAGCAGGGAAAGACACTTCTCAAATTCTTGCAGGCTAATCCTGATTTTCACGGCAAGCTAGAACAGTCCAAAGAGCTGCAAAAATCGGTAGATTATGTTAAAATACAGTCATTACTCTACGAGGAACTCTATCAAGGCCTCGAGCTAAACGAACTTCACTACGAAGCAGCTCGATTGCAGGCCCGCC
>JAYVVJ010000068.1:0-4045 GCA_043787015.1 Candidatus Saccharimonadota bacterium
TATCTTCGATAACGACGTCGTCTTTAGCTTTTTTGGTTGGTGCGGCTGCTTTAGGCTTACTGAATTCTTGTGAATCAGATGTTCCGGCTTCGCTACCACCACCTTCGCCGCGGCTGTCTAAGAACGTAACGTCATTAGCCAGTACTTCTACTTTACTGCGCTTCTGACCATCTTGTTCCCAGTTACGGCTCTGGATACGTCCCTGCACTAGGCAGCGGCGACCCTTACTTAGGTATTGAGCAACTCTTTCGGCTAGTGGACCCCAGCAAACGATATCTACGAAATCGGTTGCTTCTTGCCATTCACCACTCGCGTCTTTGTAACTGCGGTTTAGCGCAAGGCTAAAACTAGTTACGTTCTGACCTGTCGGCGTTTGCCTAAGTTCAGGATCGCGGGTTAAGTTACCCATTAATGTTACTTGATTGAGACTACGTGCCATTGGATTACTCCTTAAAAGATATAAATCTTATTTACGTTAGTACCTATACGCTACGCCTGTACTAATTACTTAGTCAAGCAGCAGCGCTTTGAATGTTAAATCTTTGTTAAAAAGATTTACTCTTCTTCTTTGTCGTCATCTTTGTCATCGCTACTGTCACCACGTAGAGCTGCTTTAGCAGCCTTTTCAGCCTTAAGAACTTCAGCCTTAGCTGTAGCCTTGAGGTCTGGACGAGTGATTAAGAAGCGGATAACTTCATTAGTGATGCTGAGGGTACTTTCTACCTTCATGACACCGCTACCAGGCAATTCTACGGTGTAAATAACATACACAGCGCGGTCATTGCCTTTGATGTCGTAGGCTAGCTTGCGCTTGCCCCAGTTGTCGGTTGCTGTCACCTTGCCACCGTTGTCGGTAACAATTTTCGCGACTTTCGCTTCGGCCTTACTTAGGTCGACTTCGAGGTCGGGGTGATAAAGCACAGCGATTTCATACTGGTTCATCAATGAACTCCTTCTTGGTTACCATATAAGCACTTAAACTTCGTATGGGACAGCCTACGCGCACAAGGGGCCGTAAGCTGAAGTTAATATTACCGCTGAATTATACCCCATTCACCTCTGTTGGTCAAGCCATGGTTTGCATTAATCTAATTATCAATTTCGTTTTAAGTTCTCAGCAATAATGGCAGCAACACCTCTTAAATACGTACTCTTATGGGTGTTAGTTATAGCCTCTGCCGCTATTGTAAGCCCTCTTTGAACTTCAGTTAGGCTAACATTGCCCTTGCTGTTGCGCACTATGTCATTTACGAAGGTGAAAGTATCTTCTTGTGCAATGTAAAAAACTACATCCTTGAAGCCAGAATCACTATTTTCATTTATCAAGGACACTGTACGGGGTGCAAGCTTAACGTCGTCTGCAGAAGGCGGAAGTTTCTCGTATGAGAGTGGGGGCATATTGAATGTAATTCTACCCTACTCACCTCTGTTGGTCAAGCCGCCGACTGGAGTAGTCTCTTTCCCAGCTCATTGATAAGCCTATCTCTTTGAAGTTCGAATTTTAAAGACGACAATACGAACCTCGTTACATGCTTAGTCGTTGAAGGTGGGATTAATTCAGATTTATAAGCTTGCTTAAAAATTAAGCGTAACGGTAACGTTGCCTTCTGAACACTATTAGCTATCAATAAATTACCTAATTCCATTTTTTTATCGTATTCTTTTGTATTTAAGAATTCATCTACGGTAGATTCTTTAACGTCAGAAAATCCCTGATTAAAGCTGTACTCTTTTAGGAACTTACTTACAACGTCAGGTGAATCAACTCTTATACTGTCTTCATCCCATAACTTGAGCCTATCTTCGCTAGAAAGTTTTTTTGTACATGTATCGCTTGACCGCTTTCCAAATACTAAAGCATGTTCTGGTATATAACCCGCGGCAGTTAATACTATCAGCTTGAATCTACCTTCGTCATCAGTCGGTAAAATGGGGCCGTATAAACGTCGATGGTAGTCAAGATGATGGATATCAAAACTTGTAATTTGAACTCGTGACGAGCGCAAGGCTTCTCCGCCTAACGTGCCTGTTTTAACAAGGGGGTCATTCTTAGGATGCCACGGATGATGTTTATCTGGCCGATAAATGTATCTGTCGTGTGAATTGCCCAAAGGATGCAGTATTAATGGCACTCCCGTTAACTCATCTACAGGGCTGTATGGTAATTGGTTATATTCATGGTCATTTAAAAGAAAAGAGCTCCGGTCATCATGACGGGAGCTTTGATTGGACACGGTTAGGCCTTCAGGGCTCTTACCACTATGTAGAATGAGCTTATCGGGCATTGGTAGTCCTTCCGTGTTTGTTTTAGTTCTTAAGCTAATATTAAGAACTTATGGCTAGTTTTGCAAGTCAGATTTTATTTACTTGGGAAGTCTTCGTGGTCAGCTTCTTCTTGTTCAAATCCAGATAGTGCAGCAGCTGCGCCACCACCGAATACTTCATCGACAGAACTGATCAATACTTCACGAGGACGTGGGCCATCTGCAGGGCCAACAATGCCTTGGTCCTCCATAGTTTCAATAAGTCTAGCAGCGCGGCCATAGCCGATGCGTAAGCGGCGTTGAAGCAGGCTAGTACTTGCCTTATGGTTCTCAACTACTACTTGAACAGCATCATGCCACATATCATCATCAGCCACATTGGCGCCGTAATCAGCCACTACCCCGCCCTTACCATTCAACTGGACTGGCTGGCTGACAACTTCATCGTCATATTGTGGAGGCCTCTGCATACGTATAAAATCCATAACCTTAACTGTCTCATCATCACCGATAAATGCACCTTGAACGCGCTTAGGTTTAGGCATGTCAGCTGTTAGTAGTAGCATATCGCCCATTCCTAACAGTTTCTCTGCGCCAACTTGATCGATAACGGTTCGGGAATCGACTTGTGACACCGTCGTAAATGCAATTCGAGCTGGAACATTGGCTTTAATTAGACCGGTGATTACATCGACAGATGGCCTTTGAGTGGCTAAAACTAAGTGAATACCGACGGCACGGGCTTTCTGTGCGATACGCACAATCAAGGCCTCGACATCGCGGGCTGCCATCATCATAAGATCGGCTAACTCATCAATCACAATCACGATATTAGGCATGCCTTCTTCTTGTTTAAGGCTATTGTACTCGGCAATATTACGCTTATTAACACCCGCTAGAGCCTTATATCTGCGCTCCATTTCCGCCACTGCCCATTTGAGCGCACTAATACACTTCTCTGGCTCTGTAATAACTGGCGTTAATAGGTGTGGAATGTCTTCGTATGGTTTAAGTTCAACCTGCTTAGGATCGACAAGGATTAACTTCAAGTCAGCTGGTGAATTACGATACAAAAGACTGGTTAGAATAGTGTTAATCATCACTGACTTACCAGTACCAGTAGCACCCGCTAAGAGCAAGTGTGGCATTCTGGCCAAATCAGCCATAATCGGTGTACCCGAAATGTCTTTGCCGATAGCGAAAGTCAGCTCACCCTTAGTGTTTTGCCACTCAGATGACATAAGTATCGAACTAAGTCTGACGGTAGCTGACTTAATGTTTGGCACTTCAATACCAACCGCGCGTTTGCCTGGAATAGGAGCTTCAATACGGATGCTAGTTGCCGCTAGGTCTAGTGCTAGATTGTCTGCAAGTGCTGTAATCTTAGTCAGTTTGGCGCCGGCAGGCGGCTTCATAGTGAATTGAGTGACGCGCGGGCCGATGTTAGCGCCTTCCATTTCAACTTCAAAGTTAAAATTAGCAAATGTATCATGAATAATCTGGGCATTGCCATTAACATCTCCCGGATCGGCTTTATCTTGCTTCTGATTTAATAATTCGACGCTCGGGAACTGCCAATCTGGATCACTGGCCGTAGTCAGAGCTTCGTGCATTTCTTTATCTGTAAGCTTCTTGGCAGTATTTTTCATTGAACTAAGCCTTGCTTCATTAGACTGATGATGGACGACTGGCACACCTTCATTAAGCTGGAATCCAGTGCCTTCAGCCTTGGCCTTGAGACTCGCTAGATCAGTTTCATCATTTTCGGATTTGTTACGTCG
>JAYVVJ010000069.1:0-4006 GCA_043787015.1 Candidatus Saccharimonadota bacterium
GCAATTGATTTTATTGTTAAAAGTTACGAATCAAATACTCCTATAATTATTGCTTCTAACCATGTCAGGTACCACGATCAGAACGTTGCTTTAGCAGCATTCAGTAAAATACCAGAGTTAAACGCGCATACACTGGGAAATACATTTATATTGGGAAAATCTCCGTACTTCAAACATCCGCTTAGCCGCTATTACCATCAATATGCGAACGTTGCTCCAGTATTTAGGCCCGAAGATATTGAAAATGAATTAAGCAGTACAGACAAGCGAACAAGATTATTGGGAGCATCCGAGTCTATGTTTAACATGTCAGTTAAGCGATTAAACCGTGGTGAAAACTTATTCATATTTCCAGAAGGCACAAGAAATAGAAATGATTGGCGCAAAAATATGGACATTAAGGCAGCGATAGGTAACATAGCGTCAATAGGCTGGGAAAAAGGAAATGAATTCGGTATTTTACCAATTGGAATAGCTTATGAGAGTAAAAACTTAAATAGTCTTAAAAATCCTATTGTATATTTTGGACAACCGATACTCCCAAGAGACGATAAACCAAGACGAATTACAGTAACGCTAGCCGATGCCATGCAGGAATGCACGGATAGAGCATACGAATTACAAGCAACCTAAAAAATATCATCTGTTAACTTTTAAGGAATGCATATTTTAACAGGGGTTGTTTTGTTGTAATTTTTGTTGTGTAGTACCTTGACAGACATGTGGTTTGCGAGTATAGCTATAAGCATTATTAACTCAAGGAGGGTATATGAACGAGTCCGTATGGGGTGCGGGATTATTAGCTGGTATCTTAACGACAGTGTTCGGAGTGGCCGTAGTATTCTGGCCAGGCCTTACATTCCTAACTTTGCTGTATTTGTTTGCAGCGTGGGCCTTAATAGATGGTGTAGTTAATTTCTTTAGTGGTATCAGTGGTCGCAAATCTTCAACTTGGTTCTTAGGAACCATGCTCGGTTTGCTTCAAGTTGGTGTTGGTGTCTACTTATTGCAGCACACCATGTTAACTTTCAAGTCTTTCATCTTGTTAGTAGGCTTTACCTTGATTTTCAAGGGTGTCTTCTCAATGGTGTCAGCGTACGCTGAAAAAATCAGTGAAGATGATCGTATGCTACTAATCATCAGTAGTTTCCTTAGCTTGGTAGTAGGAATAATTGTATTGTTCCAACCAGAAGCTAAAGGCATCAGCTTCGTATGGCTACTAGGTCTTTACGGATTAATTTCCGGACCAGTGTCATTGTCAATGCTCCTAAAAGCAAAACGCTAAATAACACACAGGATACATAAGCAGGGGCCATAAGTGGCCTCTGTTTATTTTTTGCAATGTGTGTAAATACTAGATTCCTGTGGATAACTATGTTGACAATATGTTTTCGAAGCGTAAAGTAAATATCACTACTGTGAGGTAGTTGTTACCGCAAGGTAGCAGTAGTTGTAGCAATACAACTGCAAAAAAAGAACCCCTAAAAAGGTTCTTTTTTTATTCAATCAATTTTTTGAGTTACAATATGATTAATTATGAAATCTTTTCTCAGAAACAAGCACTACGATAGTGAACCAATCTGGCATGTACAGGTGGCGATGCTTTTTGCGATTGCACTACAGCTTCTTTTACCCGATAAGTACGTCTTTATACCACGAAGCTTGCTTATAACCATTGAATTCTTACTCTTAATCGCCATGTCGTTTACTACACCAAAACAACCTATATTCAAGTCCATCAGTAGGCGAATAAACGTTTTTTTATTAATTATATTGACAAGTCTTGCTAACAGTTACGCTCTATATCATGTAGCTTCAGCATTAATGATAAATGGTCAGATTTCTAGTGGTAGAGACCTTCTTATCACAGCTCTAAACATCTACGTCACAAATATAATAATTTTCGGTCTATGGTACTGGGAAATTGACGGTGGAGGACCAGGCGTTAGACGCCAGATCATGAACCACGAAAAAGAATTTCTATTTACCCAGGATCAATTTCCAGCCTATAAACACCCGAACTGGCAGCCAACATTCACAGATTATCTCTACATGTCAGCTACTAATGCCATGGCATTTAGCCCAACTGATACGATGCCAATGAGTCGTAGGGTGAAAATGCTCATGTGGGCACAATCAACAATATCGATAATAGTAGTACTACTGGTAGCCGCTAGAGCCGTCAGTATACTAGGCTAAACTTT
Source organism: Candidatus Saccharimonadota bacterium (assembly GCA_043787015.1). GTDB lineage: Bacteria > Patescibacteriota > Saccharimonadia > Saccharimonadales > UBA4665 > JAYVVJ01. The sequence continues at coordinate 2,205 of JAYVVJ010000069.1, forward strand.
TAAAATTTTACCGAAATATGCACGATGTTCGGCAAGGTAGAGAAAACCTATACCAGCAACAACCGGTATCCAGCAGCTTAGTGTACGAAATAACAATGTAACAGCCAGAGAAGAGGCTAGAGGCACGCCGAAGGCAGTCAATCCGACTACCAAGGCAGCATCTATGCCCCCCAGGCCACCTGGAGTGGGCGTAGCAGTGCCGAAAGCGACTCCGGCGCTAAATATAACTAACATTATGGGTGGGCTCAAATGAACTCCTAGAGCTAATGCACTAAAATACAAACAAAAGACTTTGGATACAGTTAATAATGTGGAGGTAGAAAGAGCCGTGACTAACTTAATGGGTTGTTTTCGATATCCAATAACCTGTTTGAAAAATGACAAGGCACCAGATTTAACTCGCATATGAAACTTTGTAAAAATTATAATTAGAACTAGACCGATTAGTAAAGCAACAATAACCTTCCATTTACCATCAATCCGTATCTTATCAATCTCTAATTTGTTGTAAACCCCGGACATAGTGATAGAGATGAAAAGCAGAAGAGTAATACTCCCGATTCCTCCAAGCAAATTATTTATTGCTACTACGCTGGCTGCTTGGGCTGATGTGTGTCTATTCGCCTTAAGATACGCGAAATTTATACCAATTCCACCTATACCAGCAGGCAATAGTCTGTTAACAAAATTTCCAGCTAACTGCACTATGATAGTTCTTATATATCTAAGTCGGTGTTTGGCTAATAAATAGTAGGTTGTTCCAGCAAATATATTTGCTGCTATCTCGAAACTAAATGCGATTAGTAAATATACCCAATTAACGTTGTGTAAATTTTTGAACCCGTCGCGAAACATGTCAATTTGCGGCAATATGAGATACAGGGCAGCAAGAGTAATACCGAGAAACAATAACTGACCACGGCTAGGCTTGAAATTATCAATCATAATTGCCATTAAGTCATATTATGCTTTGCAGTCAGACTAAGCACAAGCGTTATTCTTACTGAGTCGTAGTCGGGGTTGCCGAACTTTCAAGCTGATCACTACCGAGCAAAATAATAAAATCAGTCACGTAGGTGCTTGCATACGGATTAACAGTAGTCACCGTGCTGCCGCTGTAAGTTTTTTGCAAAATAGCTTTAGTAGCCGGCATCTTGCCATTTGATACATCAATGATAGTGGTCTTTTCTTGATTTGCCTTAGCATCGCCAATGTACGCTACATCAATATTTAGGGCGGCAAGAGCAGTTTTAGCCTTAGATGCTATTCCGGTTGTAGATGTAGCGTTCAATAACACTACGGTAGCACCTTCTTGAATTACGGGATTTGAAGACATATGCTGAGCCATAAACGCCTGAATTACGTCATAATTATCTAAACCAGCGGAAGGGATCAAAGCCGATTGACCATCAAAAGAAGTGAAGTTGGCAAGTAAGTTTTTACCACCAGCGTCATTCAAACTCAGCGATTGAATTGAGTTCGTGTCGATGTTTTTAGTTAAATCATAAAGTCTGCGAACTTCACCAAGATTAAAATTAGTTGTTACGTTACTTCCAATAGCGTCAGATAAACTACTTAGTTTGGCGGGATTAGCTAGCACTCCAGCAGTAACAGTTTTAGTTTTTAACGCCACTAGCATCATCCTTTGGTTCTGAGTGCGGTCAAAATCACTGTTACTGAAGCCAAAAGATCTATAATCGTGACCGCGAGCCCGAGCCAAGTTAAGTGCTTGCTGACCATTGAGGTGGTGCAAACCATTCGTAAGTTTTACTAGAGGTCCTTTAGTAGTCCAGTCGATACTC
>JAYVVJ010000070.1:0-3919 GCA_043787015.1 Candidatus Saccharimonadota bacterium
CCGCTCTGGCATGTTTCAACTAAGAATGATCATTTCTTTAATCATAATATTGTCGAGCAGCATCTTAGGGTTATTTTCAAAGATTTCAACGCAGGTGAAGCCGATCTAAAAGCTCATGCGCCGAGTGTTTTAGCTGACGAGACAATGGCTGCCCCGATGGTACCCGTGGCACTTCGAAAAGTTCTTGATAAGTTATAATTTCCAATCTAGACAAATGCTATAATAGCCATAAGATGAAAATAGGCTTAGTCTGTCCATATAACATTGCTAAAGGCGGCGGCGTGCAAGAGATTGTACTTGCTACCCGTGAAGAACTTGTTAGGCGTGGCCATGCTGTAAAAATTATTACTCCGCTGCCAAGATTGGGCTCTATCCCTAATGACCCCGACGTAATTTTTATTGGTACTTCAACTGATTTCAAATCCCCTACGCATACACATGTCCAAGTGTCGGCAAGTGCCGGTGTTTCCAAGATCGAAACTATGTTAGCTGAAGAAAAGTTTGATGTTCTTCATTTTCACGAGCCGTGGGTGCCAATGCTGAGCCTGCAGATACTTCAAAGATCTAGTGCAGTAAATATCGCTACCTTCCATGCAAAAGTGCCTGAAACTCTCATGTCTAGAACTATTACCAGAGTTGTAACTCCGTATCTTAAATCAGTCTTGAAATACTTAGATGAAATGACAGCCGTGTCAGATTCTGCTGCCGAGTATGTTACTAGTCTCACGGATACCCCAGTAACGATTATCCCGAACGGCATCGATCTTACTAAATATAAATTTAGCCCCGATAAGAAACTATCCAGCGATAGAACTATTTTATATATTGGACGATTAGAGAAGCGAAAAGGTGTGAAATTCTTGCTTCAGGCCTATCAACTGCTGTCACAGGATGATGATGGTCTTAAATTGGTTATCGCGGGCGATGGTCCTGATAGAAAGAAATTGGAGTTATTAACCGAAGAACTTAACTTGAAAAATGTCAGTTTCTTGGGCTATATCAGCGAAGAAGTAAAATTAGAGCTTCTTGCAGAAGCTGATGTTTTTTGTTCTCCGGCTGTCTTTGGTGAAAGCTTCGGTATCGTTTTGCTAGAAGCAATGGCTACCGGTACAGTTGCATCTGCTGGAAATAACTCTGGATATAGCGATCTAATGCAAGGTGTTGGCGCTCTATCGATTACGAATCCACAGGATATTTCGGAATTCGCAAGGCAGCTTAAGTTGCTTATTAACGAACCTGAAGTCCGTAAATTGTGGCGAGACTGGGCTAAGGACTATGTTCAGCAGTACAGCTATCCTAGAGTTGTTGATCTATACGAAGAACTCTATACTGAGGCCGCCAAGACTCATGTCAAGCAATAATCTAAAAATTGGCCTAGTGTTTGACGATTCATTAGATAAGCCAGACGGTGTACAGCAATATATTTTGAGTATTGGTCAGTGGCTTAGTAGTCAGGGACATGACATTCATTATTTAGTTGGAGCGACCAAACGACAAGATTTAGCTAATGTTCACAGCCTAAGTAATAATTTTAATGTTAAGTTCAACGGTAATCGCATGTCGATACCCTTACCTACTTCAAGTAAAAAACTTAAATCATTTTTAGATTCACAGAACTACGACGTACTCCATGTCCAATTACCCTACAGTCCATTTCTGGCTCACAGAATAATCAAAGCAGCTAACAAGAATGTGGCAATTATCGGTACATTTCACATATTCGCCGAAAGTCGGCTGGCTGTTATAGGCACTAAATTACTTAAATATTGGCTGCATAGTTCCTTGAATCGATTCGATAATATTGTGAGTGTTTCTAAGGCTGCAGCTGAATTTGCGGCTAAAAACTTTAGCATCAAAACTAACGTACTACCTAATGTGATTGATTATCAGAGATTTGCTTCAGCTTCACCGTTAAAAAAATATGACGATAACTTACTAAATATTCTATTTCTAGGTAGATTAGTGCCTCGTAAAGGATGTCAGGTATTACTTGAAGCAATAAATCTAATCAAATTCGACAATACACTACCAAAATTTAGAGTGTTAGTTTGTGGCAAGGGCCCACTGGCAGATAAACTTGCTGATTACTCTAATAAGAATGGATTGAGCCAGTTCGTTGAGTTTGTCGGGTTTGTTAGTGAAAAAGATAAGCCTAAATACTACGCTTCTGCAGATATTTCTGTATTTCCAAGTAGCGGTGGAGAGAGTTTTGGAATTGTCTTATTGGAAGCTATGGCCAGCGGTAAATCAGATGTGCTCGCTGGCAATAATCCAGGCTACAGCTCTGTTATTTATGATAATCCAGAGCAATTATTCGAACCGCTCGACGAGCGTAAATTAGCAATCAAACTGAGACAGCATCTATTAAATTCTGATCTTCGTATTAAGTCCCAGAAGTGGGGTCAAAATTATTCTGCTACTTACGACACTCATTTCATTGGAGAAAAATTATTGAATATTTACTATCAAGCATTGCGTAAACGCTTAGTTCAATAGATAATAGTAATATGTTAGGATTTACTCGAAAAGACAAAACTCAGGAAGTCCGTTTAACCGTAACCAATCAAACGTTTTTTAGATTGGCCGCTTTAAGTGTTGGTACTATAATTTTTATTAGCGCTGTTCAGAAAGCATCACATGCTCTTCTGCTTATTTTTATTAGTTTCTTTTTGGCACTAGCTTTAAACTCTCCAGTACATTCGCTAAGTAGTCATCTACCTAAAAGATGGTATGGCAGCAGAACGCTCGCAACCTCAATATCGTTTTTTATAGTCGTTTTAGTACTTGGTGCTTTTTTGGCTAGTTTAGTTCCTCCATTAGTTAAGCAAACATCAAATTTCGTTTCCGCTGCTCCCAGCCTAGTTAAGGATTTTCGTGATCAAGACAGTGCTACAGGGAAAATTATTCGAAAATATAATCTTGAGAACCAAGTTACAAAAATATCTGGACAATTATCAGAGCGACTTAAAAATATTGGCGGAACAGCTTTTTCTTCAGTACAGAGAATTGGAAGTAGTACCTTCGCTCTGCTCACTATACTAGCCTTAACTTTCATGATGCTGACTGAAGGCCCTAGATGGCTTGCTATTGCCAAAGAAATTATTCCTGATGATAAGCATGAATTAGCTGGAAGATTATCTAATGACATGTATCGGGTTGTTAAGGGCTACGTTAACGGTCAAGTTCTACTAGCAGCTCTTGCATCTGTGATGATTTTACCCGCCATAATACTTTTAGATATTAGCTATCCAGCAGCTCTCGTTGTAATTATATTTGTTTGCGGTTTGATACCTATGGTCGGCCATACTATTGGCGCCATTATTGTCACAACTGTCGCATTGTTCACTTCTACTGGCTCCGCTGTTGCAATCCTTGCTTATTACATTTTCTACCAACAGGTCGAAAATTATTTGATTCAACCACGAGTTCAAGCTAATGCAACTAATATGTCTCCTTTATTAGTCTTCTCTTCCGTGGTCATAGGAGTAAGTTTCGGTGGTCTAATCGGCGGACTTTTGGCCATCCCTATTGGTGGATGTATGCGCATCGCCATTCTTGAATACTTACGAAGTAAACGAATTATCGATACCCCAGAGTTTAATACTGCTACAACCGGTACCAAATAGAACGATTGGTGATGTCTCTTAGTCCTATGCCCTGTTCTTGTAATTGATTACGTATTTCGTCTGATTTAGCCCAATCTTGATTTTGCCTAGCCAATTCCCTGTCATTAATAAGTATTTTTTGTTCTTCAGAAATATCACTGCGATTGCTTAATTGGAGTCCTAATAGGTTATCTATAAAGTATAGGAAATCTTTTAGCGATTTTTGCGTTTCTGACTCTAACAAAGATTGCCAATTCGTTTCTATCTCACTCAATTTTGAAAGGATTTCTGGTGTAGCCAAATCATTCTGAATT
>JAYVVJ010000071.1:0-3914 GCA_043787015.1 Candidatus Saccharimonadota bacterium
GAAGAGCAGGAGCCAGAACAGTAAAGCAGCAGATTCTTGCTAACGCCGCAGAGGTTCTTATCAAAGAGGGCGAAGAAGCTGTTGTAAAGAAGACGGGGGTAACTCTCGATGACTTAGCTGCAGCCCAATCAACAAAGCACGTAGACCCTTCTGTGAACCAAGAGTTTGCTGTTTCCGACGCCCTCGACCTCGCTGCGAGAGAAGAGGCTTCCGCTAAAGCCGCAGAACTCCTTCCAGAGACAATTAGAGAGTTTCGTCTGTCTGCTCCCGACGACATCATGAACGCCTACGAAAAGCTTCAAGACGATCTTCTGGCAGATATTTCAAGACCTATAAAAGACATTAGCCACGAGATAGAGACAACCCTCGGTGGGAACGAAATTCGGTACGTAGAAGCAACCGTAGGAAATGTTCGAGGTACTGGTGGTTACGCCAAGAAGTCAACTATGGACGGGGCACTAGAAAGCATCGGCTACGAAGGCAAGGTCTTTCAAGCAGAAGACGGCCAGTGGTATGCAAAAGTCAAAATGAATATGCCTGAGATTAATGGTTTTCAGACGAGTACTTTGACTGCCCCAACACAGGGCTTCTTAAGCACTATTACTAGGGGCTTTTTTAGATCAACGGCTAGAACCACTGACACCACCCTACACGGAAAGTCTTCTGTGGCGGGTTCGTCTATCAATAAAATGGGCAAAGAGCTCGACAGGTTAATTCAGAGCGCATATAAAACGCTACCCCGCCCTAGCCAAGAGGTTGTTGATCAGATTGCTTTAGCTGGGGCAAACAACACTAGGTGGTGGAAGGACGGAGAGTTTAGAGAACTGGTCCAAAGAGGCTATGGAAGAGAAGCAACTGAGGCTGAACTACAGTCTTACAAGGACTTACAAACCTTAAACAAATTAGACTATGGTTTGAGAGATAGTCACGAACGAATTCAGGATGTTATGTCTGGTTATGAAAACGCTAGATTCACTGCGATGGGACAAGAGTTTGACGAAACGGCAAGGATAACCAGAAGCCCTACGATTAAACCCGGAGACCGTATTTTTAACGCCTCTGATAGCGTTCATTACACCTCTCAGAAGCACCCTTTGACTGACGCTGAATTCACTAGGCTGGTTAACAACGGCTATGTTCTAGTTGAGCCTAAGAATGCTATTGAGCTTTTTGATGGCACCACTACTTCGAAATTCTTAATGAGAAGAGAAGACTTAGTTGCAGGACAGGTTAAGTACAATAGACTCGCGTATAGTGAAGGAGGCCATCGTCTTTATTCTTCTGGCCACTTCATAAAACAGGGTACAGAAGGTGTCCAACCGGATACTGGAACTAAGTTTCTCAAGGCACCTAGGACTTTTGCAACCGCTAGAAATCCGGCAGAAGCAAAGAAGTGGGCAGACGTGATGAACGAAGCTCGTCTTGCTGTCAAGAACGGTTTAGTCCAGACAGGGCAGGAGCTTGATGATTTTGTGTTTAAGGGCAGGGTTGCTTTCCCTTCTGGTAACGACTTCATAGAAAATATGAACAAAGGTCTTATCGACAAAAACCACCCGTTCGAAGCAGTCTACGACAGAGAGCTTCCTTCGTTGTACAAGACTTCAGATGTCAACATCGAGAACTTTACTAACGTTGACGAACGAGGTTACAACGGCTACTACAGAACTACAGGTAAGGCGTTTACTTCTAGAAAGGGAGACATTCTTCTCGACACTAACGGAGACATCTCACCGACTATTGACCCGTATGAAGCCATTACGACTTCGTTAAGGCAGCTTACAAGACAGGTCGGGCTGTTCAACTACAAGACAGAAGCCCTAGATAAGTTCAACAGAACTTTTAGAGATGATCTAGACGACACCTCTCACCTGAAGTCTTCGTTCGCTAAGTTCGATGAAGCGACTATTAAAAAAGATACTGCTTTAGAAAGAAGGAACTTTATCAACAACCAGAGGTTCGCTATTAGGAATGTACTTTCCTACGAGACTCCGGGGGAAAGAGCAGCTAGGCAGTCATGGAGACAGGCTCAAGAGGCTATCCTTGGTTCGGGGGAGAACCCTCTTCGTGTCTTCGGATATAATACTATGGATTGGGTTAGAGAAAAAAACCCTGTTGTCGCTTTAAAGAACTTTGTCTTTGACGCAAAGCTTGGAATGTTCAACATAGGGCAGTTCTTTATTCAGACTTCTACAATGATGTCTGCTATGTCTCTTAGCCCTAAGGCGGGTTTTCAAGGGATGGTTAGCGCAGCCCCCCTACACTTCTACCTTCTTAAAGGGGGCAGCGAGACCCTTCTTGAAACCTACGCCAAAAGGGGTGTAGGTAAGATGGCCGGGTTTAAAACTGAGCAGGAGTTCAAAGACTACGCCAGATATATGCGTAAGTCAGGCTTCATGGACATGAACGGAAGCCACACTCAGATTGGTGGAGAAGGTTCAGCAGCGCACTTCGGTTCGTTTGGAGAAAAGGTTCATGCTGCCAGAGAAGCAGGGAGAGTCTTCTTCTACTCTGCTGAAGTCTACAACAGACTTGTTGCTTTTAGAATTGCTTGGAATGAAGTTGCAGAAACTGGCTTAAAGGCAGGTGATCCCGGTTTTGCAGGAGACCTGTTAAGAAGGTCTAATGACTACTCTCTTAATATGGCGCACGAATCTGCTGCCCAATGGCAGAAGGGAATATTAAGTATTCCTACTCAGTTCTGGGCTTACAACATGCGCATGATGGACGCAATGCTTGGTAAGCGTTTTACTGTTCAACAAAGAGCGCAGCTTATTGGAATGAATCTTCTCATGGCCGGTGCTGCTGGTAACATGGTTACAGAAGGTCTTTCTTACTTTGTCAACAATAAGACTGGTGAGCCGCCTGACATTAACACTATGCTTGGTACTCTCGACAGAGGCGTTCTAGACAGAATGCACTACGAAATTACTGGTGCAAATGTTCGTATCGGTGAGAAGATGGGCACTGGCGGATGGGTGAGAGAAACGCTTTCATCTGCCTTCGGGGCCAGCCAATACGGGGAAAAGCCCTTCTTCGAGACAGTGGGCGGCGCTAGCTACAGCATTCTGAAGAGCGTGGGAGGCACGATATTTGACGTGTTTAAGTATGCTGCTGCAGAAAGTGGTGGAGATATGGAAGGAAGCTCGTTGACAGGCGACGCTTTCTTAAGAATGTTCCAAGAAATTTCTACTCTCGGGAACATGAGTAAAGCAATGTTTGTCCACAATGCAGGTATCTACAAATCAAAGGGTGGTACTGTCTACGACGACATTCCTCCCGTGGACGCTCTGTACGTGGCCATGGGTTTCAGACCTCAGGAAACTGCAACGATGGGTTACAGGATGAACTACATGAAAAACAAAGACGAGTTCATAAAAGAAGCGTCTGGTCAAATTTTCAAGTGGAGACAAGAGGCTTTCTTCATTCCAGATAAGTATGAAGAGAACATGAAGAAGGTGAACATTTTTGTCAAACTTCTCCCAGAAGACACTAGGGAAAAGGTTTTGAAATCGGCCAACGGTCGAAAGGAAAATGAAACTCTTTACGATCACATCGAAAAGAAATACAATCAGGAAACCGGACAGGTTTCTTCGCAAGAAGAAGATGGGAACAACTAATACATGGCAAAGTTAACTGATCAACTCAGCACGGACATGAGCATTAAGCCTGTGAGGGAGCCGGGCGCTCCTTCTAGGGGGTTAGCCACAGGCATTAACGCCATCAGCCAAGCTATTGACGTATTCAGTACGACTAATCGCAGGAGTAAGGCTGAAGAGGCTGCTAAAGCGTCTGCCGCAAGAGCAGAGGAAGAATACTCCCATAAGACAACGGGATACCGTATTCCCTACGAAATGATTATGGCTGAAGAAAGGGCCAAGCAGGCTGCAGCAAGTTCCGGGGAAATCGACTATAAC
>JAYVVJ010000072.1:0-3913 GCA_043787015.1 Candidatus Saccharimonadota bacterium
GTAGGTTTCAAATCCAAAGCCTCCAATAATTGATAGTTTGTCGGTTCTAGCAAGATTTTATCACCTATTTTGATTGTTGGCACAGTATTTTTGTCACCATTTAACTTGAGCATTTCCGCCTTCTTATCAGGCAGCTCATCAATATCAAAATAAGTATATTCAATCTTATGATCATTAAGTGTGCGCTTAATCTCATGACAATCCCCACACCACTCCGCCCCATAAACAACGATTTCTATATTTGATTTCATACAAACATCCTCTGATTATTTACTCTGACTTATAAAAGCTTTCTTGGTGAGTGCAGTGCAAGGCGACGCCGAGGAACGGACAGAGGCGTACGGTTTGGTACGCCGTCGGAGTACCGGAAGAGTCAACGCCGCAATGTGCCACCAAAAAGCTTTTAAGCTACTGCAGGAGCAAGGCGCGCGAGATTATATCCTACGATAACTTCTTGCGAGTCGTCGTGCATAGTGACAACAGTAACCGGCACTGTCATAGCTCCGCTAATATTCATAGCCTCAGCCTGGCGATGAGGATGCTCATCTAGGTTCACTTCTTCGTAGCTCATTCCCTTAGCACCAAGATATTTTTTGACCATTTGGCAGTAACCGCAGGTATTGGTGGTGAAGATTGTGATGTTTTTGACCATTTTATGATTCCCTCTTTTTTAATTTTGTAATCTTTGCGTGCCAGTATTTTTAGCGAGCCTTCAACAACCTTGCCCTGTCTCTCAGGTGGGGCAACAGTCGCTCATCTGACGCGTAGATTTTTGTTTTAACTGTGCTCGGACAGAATTATTCTGACTGTACCCATGATTATATATAGCGCTTATTGTAAAAGCAATACGCTATATATTGTGCTTTTTGCTTCATTTGTTCGTTAATTGATCTTGGTCAAAGAAACATCGAAGACTAGGTCAGAATTAGCAGGGATGCCGCCAGTTGAGCCTGCGCCGTAAGCTAAATCGGCTGGGATAAGTAAGCGCCTCGTGCCGCCTTCTTTCATACCTGGAATGCCCAAGGTCCAGCCCTTGATGACTCGATCTAGTCCGAAAGTAGCAGTTCCACCGTGATTGGCTGATGCGTCGAAAACTACGCCAGTATTCATAAGAGCACCTACATACTCGACAGTGACAGTGTCACCGGATTTAACTTCAGCTCCGGTACCGACGACCACGTCGACTATATCAAGTTTGGCTTGTGGTGTGGCTGTTGGTGTGTAATTCTGCATTTTTTCTCCTGCTTGGGTTGTTAATTTAGTACTTGCCGCAATCTCGGTGGAAGCTTTAGTAATAGCCTTCTTATCATTACTCTCTTGAACCATGGTAACGATGACGATAAACGTCAAAGCACAAGAAGTGATCAGGAATAATCCTGCTCCAAATCCCGCAAATAATCTTTGTTTAGTTGTAACCATCCCCTAAGTAACCTCCATATAACTTTTGATTTCTAACTTACTACTCATTATACCCTGCCTTTCCCCTGCATCAAACCCTCGTCATCCCAGCCCCCGATCAGGTCGAGGGTAAACTCCGGCTGGGACCCAAACCTATCTATGCGCTAGCGACGCACTGTTTCCTCTTGTCATTGCCGATCTAATCGAGAATCCAGTCAAAGCCTTGCTCTTCACCCATAATAACCAATTGTTGCGACTATCGTCGTAGTTATGTGTCAATGCTAACAAATTAGATGTATTGATAGAGTGATACAAAATGACCATTAATATAGACGATAAACAAAGTTAATGCGCATGTGCGTAAATCACATTTTTCATATCTGGCCAAGGACTGACCTTGGGAATCTTCATTGAGAAAATTCACATTTTACTGATTTGTCAAAGAGCTGCACTTGGGAGCAGAAAGTTATCCGCCTACTTGAGAACGTGTGTATCTGATTATGACAACACCAGAACCACCGGCACCGCCTAATTTTACGGGGCCAGCGGTCCCTCCTGCACCACCACCGCCACCACCAGAGTTGGCAGCTCCAGATCCTGCTGGGGTTGTGTCATAAGTTGCTCCGGCACCACCACCCGCACTAGCAGTTCCACCTACACCCGTGCTAGCGCTACCACCTCCACCGCCACCCGCAATGAAACCTGAAACCCCCAAACCAACTACGGATAACCAGGATGCATGTGCATTAGAACCTGCGCCACCAGTTCCACCATTTACTTCATATAATACACGGCCGACGCCAGCACCACCGGCACCTCCACCACCGCCGCCACCGCCTTGATTTCCGCCCATACCACCGTCGAAGCCCTGTCCAGCAGTTCCAAGCCCTATCGCACCACTCACCCTACTTCCACCACCACTACCACCATTTAAACCAGCATTGCCAGTTGTTGTAGTATTGTATTGACCGCCGCCGCCTCCACCAATGGCAGTCAGAGAATTGAAAACACTATTGGCACCGTTACTAGGCCCAGTGGCGCTAGAGTTAACAGTACCACCAGCGCCGACGGTTACGGCATAATTTGAAACAGCTAATGACTGTGCTGTTGCCGAGAGATAGCCGCCAGCACCGCCAGCACCTGAAGCATTGTTTGTTGCTGTGTCAATCGATGCCCCTGCACCGCCTCCAGCTATAATTAGTGCATCTACAGCTAAAGGTCCTCCAGTGACTCCAAGAGTTCCAGAAGTAAGGAAAGTGCGGTAGTAGTAGGTTGCATCAGATGTAAGAGTTCCACCAGTTACAGCCGGTAATAGTGGTGGGTTTGCTGACGCTGTCTTTAAATAACGAACTATGACAATTCCTGAGCCGCCGTTACTAGCCACGAAACCACCAGAGCCACCACCGCCACCGCCGCCTGTGTTTGCTGCACCGGCTGTTGAACCAACACCGTCCGTAGCACCATTACCACCACCGCCAGTACCGCCTGTACCTTGACTATTGTAAGAACCGGCACCGCCACCTGCGTAGTAGCCGCTTATGCCTGTACCAGTTACTGCGGCCCAGGAGGAATTACTGTTTAATCCTATTCCACCATTACCACCTGTAGCTGATGGCGAAGCACCACCACCGCCAGCACCACCACCGCCAGCACCACCATTATTGGCTGATGAACCTCCAGCATTACCTTGACCGCCAGTTCCAGCTCCTCCAGAGTGAGAACCAGATCCACCACCCCCGCCGCCAGAACCACCAGTTGCACCATCACCGCCGCCGCCACCAGAACCACCTGAACCGTAACCACCACCTATGGAAGTGATAGTATCAAAAACTGAGTTTCCTCCATTAGTTCCAAATGCGCCATCACTAGCTGCCGCAGAGCCTCCTGCACCAACAGTTACAGTGAGTGATCCAAAAGCAGAATAACCTGTGGACGTTCTATATCCACCGCCACCACCGCCACCACCCCACCAACGACCTCCACCGCCACCGCCTGCTACTACTAGTACATCAGCTGTGAGAGTTCCGCCTGATACTCCTAAAGTTCCTGAGCTCGTGAATGTACGATAGTAATAAGTGGCGTCTGAGGTGAGCGTTCCACCTGTGACGATTGATCCAGGAAATATGCTATTAGAAGCAGCTGATGGAACTGATGTACCGCTGGCACTAGTAGCGGTAACAGTGAAGGTGTAATTTACACCGTTAGTTAGTCCAGATACTGTAACTGGAGATGAGCCTGTTCCTGTTAATCCTCCAGGGTAGGCAGTAACCGTATGGCTAGTTATAGGTGAATCGCCGGCGGCATTATCTGTAAATGTGACAGTCGCAGACATGCTACCGGCTGTAGCTGTGCCGATAGTTGGGGCGTTCGGTACCTGTTGTGAACAAGTATCTAATGGTTGAAGGGCGCCGAGGATAAAGAACTTACCGCCTTTTAACCGGAGATTCGGTGGTGCATGAGCGGTGGAATAAGTAAATGTGAAGTCTGTGGCATAAGCTGAAGTAGCGTTGATATC
>JAYVVJ010000073.1:0-3717 GCA_043787015.1 Candidatus Saccharimonadota bacterium
CCTGTCAGTTTCGCATACTCCACAACTTCGCGAGTAGCAGCAGCAATCTCTTCGTCGGTAGCGTCATGATTGGCTTGAGAGATATCTATATGAATGAATTCATAACCGGCTTCGATTCCATCTTTGGCAGCTTCGACGCTAGGACTATGGTCAAGGTTGATGTACATTTCTACGCCGTATTGCTCTTTGAAGTTATCGACGAGGTCGCGGACGTTATCGAGGCCGATGTCGTCGACTTCGCCCTGGCTGACTTCAACTAATACCGGTGCATTTTTGGCAATCGCTGCTTGAACTACAGCTTTAAGAGTGGCTTCGTCATCTAGATTGAAAGCACCAAAAGCCCAGTGTTCGCTTCTTGCTTGAGCCATGCGCTCTCGAGCTTGCATACAATTCCGACGAATTTCACGAAGTGTTAAAGGCATATTAAATAGTATAGCTCTTATGCTTGCCTGTTCAAATATTTACTAATACAATAATTGCTTATGTCGAGGGTAAAAATAGCTGTATTTCAGAAACATGACGATAATCTAGAGATTCTGAACTCTTGGTTAGATGAATACATTCCTCATGAAAAAATTGCTGAATCTAGTAAAAGAGAATATGCTGCCTATCAAATTTATAAAATGAAAATCGGCAAATTAGCCATGCCTGACGTAATACTATTAGATGGTAATCTGTCAGACAAATCTATTATGTGTAGTGATGCCAAATATCTAATAAAAATACTTAACATTTATAATTTAACGCCTAAGATAATTGGTTATTCGGACTTATATTTATGTGAAAATGGGATTCAGATTCCAGAAATCTTGGACATTGGCAAAGATCCAAAATCACTGTCGAGAGTTATTAACCAAAACTTAGGTTTTTCGCTCAATCACATGGATGGCGGCCAAACGGATGTGCTTGGCATCTAGTCCGAAATGTTCTAGTAGTTGATTTGGTTCGCCGGATTCACCGAAGTGGTCTTGCATACCGATACGTTTCATTGGCACTGGGTGTTCCTCGACTAGCAGTTCAGCAATAGCGCCCCCGAGACCGCCAGCAATTTGAGCTTCTTCTACGGTTATAACAGCTCCAGTTTTGCGAACACTCTTCAAGATAGTTTCTGAGTCTAATGGCTTGATAGTTGGAACATGAATGACTTCAGCATCTATACCGTCTTTAAATAGTTTTTCTGCAGCGACTAAAGCCTGATAAGTCATAGTGCCGGTGGCGATAATCGTCACATCACTGCCCTTTTCGTAGACGTAGGCTTTGCCGATTTCAAATGGCGTATCAGTTGTAGTAATAATTGGTGTAGCTTCGCGGGCAAGTCTTAAATAGTTTGGTCTAGGGTCTGTCGCCATTGCTAGAGTGGCTTTCTCAGCTTCTAGGCTATCGCCTGGCACGATTACGACCATGTTGGGTAATACGCGCATCAAAGCGATGTCTTCAAGCATTTGGTGAGTTGCACCATCAGGTCCTACACTGACACCGGCGTGACTACCTACAACTTTGACAGCTCTTTCGTTAAGACAAATCGTGGTTCGAATCTGTTCCCAGTTGCGGCCGGGGCTAAAGGCAGCGTAACTGCTAACAAATGGAATTTTACCGATAGCTGCCAAACCAGCTCCAACGGTTACAAGATTCTGTTCAGCGACACCGATTTCAATGAAACGTTCTGGAAATTCAGCTTTGAAAAGACTCATCTGAGTAGAATCGGTCAAATCTGCACAGGCTGCAACGACATTAACATCAAGTTTTCCGGCGGCCAAAAGCCCTCGGCCGAAACCTTTGCGAATTGGTTCTTGGACCAATTCCCCGGTTAGGTCAGCTAAGTGTAAATTACTCATGTTCACCTCTGATTTTGCCACCCAAAGTTCGAAGTTCATGTAAGGCCTTCTTGGCCTGTTCATGATTCGGTGGGCTACCATGCCAGTGGAAATCGTTCTCCATGAAATCAACCCCCTTACCGGGTATGGTATGAGCGATAATCATCACCGGTTTCTCTTGGATAGCTCTTGCCATGGCGCAAGCGTCGATTACTGATTCGATGTTGTTGCCATCAATTTCGATAACATGCCAGCCAAACGACTCCCACTTACCTCGTAAATTTTCTAGTGGCATGACAACTTCGGTCGGACCATCAATTTGAATGTTATTACGATCAATAATGCCAATCATATTGTTCAACTTGTATTTGCCAGCTAGCATAGCCGCTTCCCAGATATTACCTTCATCAAGTTCACCATCACCCATTACGACGTAAACCCAACGATGTTGTTCTTTGTTCATACGGAGACCGAGTGCCATTCCTGCGGCCTGACTCAGGCCTGAACCAAGCGGTCCACTCGTTGTTTCCATTCCAGGCAATCTAAGCCTCTCTGGATGACCTTGAAGACGTGAACCAAACTGGCGAAGCGTCATCAGTTCTTTGCGGTCAAAATAGCCAGCGTGAGCCATAGTTGCATATCTGACAGGTACACAGTGGCCGTTGCTGAGAATCAGCATATCGCGCTCAGCCCAATCTGGATTCTTCGGATCATGTTTCATGACATCGAAATATAGCGCAGTGAATATATCAGCTAAGCCCAAAGGACCAGCGCTATGTCCACTACCAGCGTGTTCTAACATCCGAATAATATCTTCTCGAATATCATTGGCGATAATTTCTAGTCTCTCGATCGATAATTTTTGCATGTTGGTATTTAAATTACTGCTTTAATTTTAGCATAAGCGCCGGCTGGATCGTCGGATTTCTGAATATATCCACCGACGTTCAATACATCGACTCCAGCTTCTACCAATTGTTTTGCATTATCGGCATTAATACCGCCATCCCAACCGATCTCTGCATCCGGGTGCTCGAGGCGAACTTTTGCGACTTTATCTAATAGTCCAAGGTCAGCTTCGCCGCCATGGTATCCAAGCTTGCCGCTAAATATTAATACGTGGTCAAAGCTATTCATCACCTGATAAGCATATTCAATCGGAGTATCTTTGAGTACCGCGAGTCCAGCCAGAATGCCAGCTTTATGTAGTTCTGCCGCGAAATGCATGTGGTGGACATGAGCTTCGTTATGAATCACAACCATTCGTGGTTTGAGCTTAATGAGCTGGTCCAAATAGTCCATCGGATTTTGATACATCAGATGAATATCGGCTTTGAGATTATGCGGCCACCAAATCTGGCTCAAATCAGGTGATTTAGTCGGTGCAAATTCGTCGTCCATCAAATCAATATGAATAATTTCAGTGAAACTCTCGACGCGCTTAATTTGCCTCGAGTATTCATCTAGGTCGTAAGCTGTAATGGTTGGAGCAATGATCATATTTAACCTAGATTATCTAATTCGGATATCCGTCGAATGAAGCGTGGAGCACCAGCGAAAGCCGTGTTAAGCCAGACATTGACTATCGTTTCGGCTTCTTCAAGTGACGTGAATCTAGATGAAATACACAGTACATTGCTATCGTCGTCATTGCGCGCAGCCCTCGCTTCATCAACACTCCAACAGAGTGATGCGCGGACGCCCTTAAATCGATTGGCAGCCATACACATACCTTGACCGCTACCACAGATCAATATTCCCTTAGCATCTGTGTCAGCCAACATGGCGTTAACGACTCGGCCAGCAAATTGCGGAAAATCATCGTCAAGATTTAATGATTGATTACCTTCATCAACTACTTCATGGCCTGCTTTAACTAGCAATTCGATCAATCGCTGTTTGT
>JAYVVJ010000074.1:0-8687 GCA_043787015.1 Candidatus Saccharimonadota bacterium
AAATTAACGCCATCGTCATCAACGAATGCTCGTCGACTGCTGCGAGGAGTATTGGCGCTAGTATCAACGTCCATTGAGATTACCTTTTTGTAGCCACTGCCGAGCGACAATATTTGGAAGCCACCAGAATCAGTGAAAGTAGGCTTACCCCAGGCCATAAACTTCCCTAGCCCACCAGCCTTTTCGATAGTATCGTGCCCGGGTCTTAGATATAGATGGTATGCATTAGCCAGCATGGCTTGTGCGCCGGCATCAGAGGCCATTTCACGGGTCATAGACTTGAGTGTAGCTTGAGTTCCAACTGGAATAAAAGCCGGCGTTAAAATATCGCCATGTGGCGTATGAATAACTCCGGCTCTCGCGAACCGTTCGTCGCCCAACGCTTTTACGATTTCAAAAGAAAATTTCTTCACCTAATCATTCTACCCTGCCCATCACCTGTGAACTAGTAGGTTTTAGTCTTTTTTGTCGACGGTGCTGTTGCTAACCATGCAGTAACGACAATGATAGAAAAAGCGAACCCACTAGATGAACCTGTCCAACCAGATATTTAGAGAGATACTTTATTGAGCGTGTTTTTGATAATGCTTATATTATAGTAAAAATCAAAAGACTAAATATTAGTTCTAAGACCAGCTTGATAAGATAAATCGTCTAAACTATTCATAATATTTTGGTCGATGTAGCAGCGTTTAGATAACGAGCCACGCATAATATAGACACCTCTATGCCTATCGACGACGTGAATTAAGCCATTATCATTCTCAGTGTCGCCTGCTTTTTCGTATTCAAGAATTTGTCCATCACTGGTCAATACAAACCCAATGTAGTATTTATATGAATTATTGACTGCTTTGGACTTAATATCGTATATAGGAGCTCCGCCTTCGGCATTTTCAGATAATTTCCAGCAATCCTCGCTACTAATATCTATTTCTGGAAACTCCGAAAGTACTATTCTTAGGGTTGAATCGTAATCAACTGACATTCTTCTAAGTTCTAAGGCAGTATCATAGGCTATGTTGGCTAGATTTTTATAGGTAGATTCTTCATTCGGGCTGTAATTTGTAATAACATCAAATCTAGAACCGAGTCCAAAATCAGGATGTGAAGCAATCTCGTGAATGTTTTCAGTCATCGTACTTTTATAACACAATAATCTAACTAGGTCAAAAGTATTGTAGTTGCCTAACGGTGATTACAGCCGGCCCAGCAACACGGTCGACGGACACCTTCTAATAGTTCTGTAATCGTGCGCTCGATATGGTTGCTTCGAGTCTCTGGTTTCTTGGTCGTGACGGTCCAGCAGATCCATTCATTGCGGGCTAGTGGCGTTAGGTCTTCCCATCGTTCGAGAGCTGATTCATCGGCTAGCAATGCATCGCGTAAGTCCGTGGGCACGTCATGCGCCACACCCGTAGCAATTGTTTTTTTGATCATATTTTAACTATATCAAAATAATAAATCAGACGGCTCGCTCTAATTTAGAAATCCGCATATCGTGAAGACTCATTTCTTTGTTGGTTTCTGTTAAAGCCAACTTAATTGTTTTAACTTCTTCAGCAACAGCATTAAGTGAATCTTGAGCTGCTAGAGTCTTAACAGCCTCTTGAAGTGAAACCACAGCTTCGATTATGACCTTTAATTGATCTCTAATTTCTTCTAGGATTATTCCAGTATAGTCTCTGCCGCTTTTCATATTTTCAATTATATACATCAATCGTTTTTGACGACCTAGGAGATTAAGAAATAGTTAAGAATTTAGGCCTGTATAATAATTAAATGCCGTTCAATCACTATGCGAAAATTAAGCGAATTCTTGAAGTTCAGTCAGAAGGTTGGATAATTCGGCGGATTGATGAGCCGACTAGTGCCAAAAATTTCAGAGGTGAAACGAATTATTTTGATCACTATTACCGAATATATGACGTTAATGATCAGCCGATAAAATATTGCAAATTCCAGCAAATCGAACGCCTCGCCCGAATCCTCGAACTCCCAGTCGAAGCTTTGCCTGTAATCTATTAAATAAAAAACACCTTTTTACATGATGGATTTTATCCGGCTCTCGTTAATTAGGGAACCTGCGTACCGACAGGCAGTATTTACTATATCCAATCAGTATTACCGCTGATTCATGGCCTTTACTACACTAGATTACGCGTTGGTAAACGCATAGTGTCTTTATGGGTACCGCGTACTACTAACTTATGTAGTTCTGCTACCGCTAAAATTGCAGCCACCATAATTCCTGAGGTTAAAATTAGTGTTTCAATTGGCACTTCAACAATACCAAATACTGACTTAAGCGGGCCGAACATGACTAGCATTTGCAAAAAGAAACCAAATGCAAAACCGATAGTTAGCCCGTGATTAATTTTGGTTATTCGACTAAAGGATGATTTATATTCACTTCTGGCATTGAATGCGTTCATCCACTGAGCAGAAACAAGAGCCATGAATGCAACAGTCTGGATATATGCTAATTCCTGACCCTGCCCTACTAATACAGCAACTATAATTAATGTAACGGCAGCCATAGTAAGCGCCACTACTGCCATCCTACTGATCAGTATTCTACTAAGTATTGGGTCTTTAGGTCGCCTAGGCGGTCTTTTCATATGACCATCTTCTGCGGGTTCTAAACCAAGTGGTAATACCATAGCTGTATCGGTTACTAGGTTAATCCATAAAATTTGGATTGCCGTAACGGGAAGCGGTAGACCAAACAACAAAGCGCCGATCATGGTAAAAACTTGTCCGCTATTTGTAGAAAGCAAGTAGTACAACATGCGTCTAATGTTATCGAATATCTTACGTCCCTCAGCAATAGCTTTGATTATTGTGGCGAAGTTGTCGTTTAGCAGTACTATGCCACCAGCGTCCCGGGCAATATCACTACCAGAACCCATTGCGATGCCAACATGAGCGTTAGCTAGTGCAGGTACATCATTCACGCCATCACCAGTCATAGCTGTGATTTCAGTTTGTTTTAACGCCTTTAGAATTCTGAACTTATCTTCGGGTAATATTCTGGCAAAGATAGTTTTATTTTTAATTGCAGATGCAAGTGAATTTATTTCTTTTGGTAAATCTGTACCTTTTATAACCTGATCTGGATGGTTAGCTAAACCTATTTGCTTACCTATATTGTAGGCTGTCTCATAGTGGTCCCCAGTTATTAGCCTAACGCTAATACCGGCTTGGTGCGCATCGCGTATTGCTTTGCTTGCTTCAGGGCGTAACTCGTCTGCAAACGCAACAAAGCCAACAAACTTTAATTGATGATTTTTGATTATGCCAAGATCTTCAGGGGGTGTTTCTAAAACTTGATATTCTCCAAAAGCTATAACACGGTATCCCATTGAAGCTAGTTCGTGCATCATTGATTCTGCTTCGTGGTACTGCTGTTTTGTAAGATCAGAAAGAGACAGAATATGTTCGGGTGATCCTTTGATGTATATTTGTTTATCTTCTTTAGAGTATGCTCCACTCATTCGTAGCGATAAATCAAAAGGATACAACTTATCAACTTTATGATGAGATGTAGAACCCTCTTTAACAGCTTGATCTAGTGGATCTGTCTGGGTTGCGTTTGTGTCGATTGTTCTGCCCATAATAGTTGCTACAAGCGTAGATCCTATCGACCAACTCTCGACAATCGTTAAATGATTTTTTGTTAAGGTGCCAGTTTTATCTGTTGCGATTGTAGTCACTAAGCCAATATCCTCTATAGCCTTAAAATTTCTGACTAGAGCTTTTTGTTTTGCCATACGCCTCATACCTAAAACTATTATTACCGTAAGTGCAACTGGTAGGCCCTCTGGTACTGCCGACACAGTAAGGGCCAGAACAAAGCGTATTGCTTCATCTAATGCAATCCCTCTTACTAGTGAAAGCGCAAATACTATTACCGCAAGTACGCCAACAATTTTTACCACTAGTGTCACTAAATTATCGATTTTTTCTTGTACTGGACTTTTTGTATTATCATCTGATGCCAGGCTTGCAATCTTACCAAATTCAGTACGGCTAGCAGTTTCAACCACCAAAGCCTTTGCCGTTCCAGACAGGATATAAGTTCCCTGAAAAACCATATTGTCTTGTTCGTAAATCTGCTTTTGTGATTCTAGTGTAGATGCATGTTTATGTACCGGTACGGATTCGCCAGTTAGCGATGACTCATTAACCTGTAGATTATCGGTATGAACAATTCTAGCATCTGCCGGTACTCGTTCGCCTTCATTCAGGATTACTATATCCCCAGGCACAAGGTATATTGATGAAATAACAATCTCAATTCCATCTCTAATAACATTAACTTGCTGGATACTGTGCTTTTTTAGACTCCTTAAAACTCTTGATGTTGCATATTGTTGTGAGTAGAAAATCCCCGAGTTAACTAATAGGATAATCCCGATGATTGCTGCATCTAGGAGCTCATGACTAAGTAGACTAATTATTGCCGCAGCACCAAGTATAGCGACAAAGACACTTCTGAAAGGTTCAAATATAATTTTCCAAATCGAATCTTTTTTGATTGCTACCTGATTTTGACCATATTTTTCTAAACGGGATGAGGCTTCGGTCTTTGAAAGCCCTTTTTCGGATGTTTCTAAAATATCGTAAAGTTGCTGGGTGGTTTCTTTATACCAAATCATATAGATACATTATAGCGGTATCGTTAAACATAAGTAAGAGGCGTTGGGTTAGGAATTAGGTCTGCGTTTTTCTCTGTTTGGTTAGGATTTCTTCAATACAAAAAGTTACTACTGCAATTAAGCACGGGATCGGCAATAATTAAATATCACACTCTAAGTTTTCGTTGCTCGCAAATTGCTTGATTTAATGATGGATTCGCTAGTCAATAAGTTCGGAATTTAGATTGAATCGCTCAGCAATGCTATTTCTTGCCGGTATTTCTGAGGAACTTATCTAAAACTTTAATACGGTTTCGGTTCAGTATGAAAATTGTAGTTGAACTGGCCATAATACCTATGCTCAGCGCACTTAAGAGCCAGTGAGTAGCTACAGTATTAAGGTAAACACCGCTAATGAGCAGTACAATTGAGAGTATATCCCAGGACCATTTAACCCATCGAATATCTGGAAAGACGACAGCTTGTAATGACACGCTATGCTTCTTTATGTAGGATATTGCTCCATCGGCCCAGTCGTGATTAATTGCCAACAAGCTAAAGCCAGCCAATATTAGCGGTATTCCACCAGGTCCAGGAAGTGGACCCAAGATGGGCACTAACAGCAACAATAAGACACCTAGAGCATCTGTTGCAAGTATTTTTAGCCAGCGTGTATCAGGATTTTTTTTTGCCATTTCGTGCGTGCAATTATGAAGTAAAACCCACAAGACGACAAGAGCATATATGGATGATTCAATATAGTGCCATGAAATTCAATTCTTTGGCTCCCTCTACTGGTCGAAGTACTAGCCCGTAACGATAATTCTATTCTTTAATATGACCAATTTTAACCTTTCAAATTATTAGTGACTAATAGCGCGTGCTCAATGTTGGCTGACGTATTTGGAGGGGTGTCTTTTAAAGAGGTCTCTACAGCCACTTGCACAGAAATAGTGGGTGCTACTTTCATATTTAATGCTGTCAAAGGCTTCTGATTCGCTTATTCGCATAGTACAAACCGGGTCGACTACTATAGGGAAAATGCTATCTTCATTTCCCAGCTCAATTATGCCGTATTGTTTTTGTAAAAATATATATATAAGCTTGACGGCTTCGGCGATATTATCGTCTGCAAGTTTGTAATATGCCTCTCGTCCAAACTTTCTTACGGAAACAATTTTGTGTTGTCTTAGCAGTGAAAGATGCTGCGATAAATTAGCTTGGCGAAGACCTAACATATCTATCATTTCAGAAACATTTAGTTCTTTTTTAGACAGTAGTTGAATTATCTCCAAGCGTTTTTGGTTTGCAATTATTTTAAATACATCTTCTTCGAGCTCGAATAAATGACTATACATAAGTTTATTATAGCATAACAAAGCACATATTCGAATACTTGAATATATATTTAATCACTGCTATTCTTAAATTGTAGGTGTCTTATGCAGACAGCCGTCATTGGGCATAATTAAGGAGTAAGCCAATGTATCAACGAAAAATATCAATTATTGGGATGCACTGTAATGCATGCACTATTGTCGTAGCTGATGAGCTAGAAAAGATTCCTGGAGTAACAAGCGCGAAAGCTAGTCTAAAGAATAATTCCGCAATAATCGAATACAGCATTGATCCATCTGACGAACAACTTGAACGAGCTATTAAAGCTGCGGGTTATAGTATTGGATCAGAAACTAAAACATTCTTTACTCAAGATAGATCTGTTATTGAGCAGTTTATTATCAGTATTTTGATACTGGCACTGATCTTTTTAATATTCAGGCGAACCAGTTTAACTAGCCTCAACTTTCAAAGCCTTACTGATAATAGCGGGCTAATGGCTCTTGCCATTGGTTTGACTGCTGGTTTCTCTACATGTATGGCAATGATCGGCGGCTTAGTACTTGGTATGTCTGCCCGTTTTTCAGAAAAGCATCCAAGCGCTACTGCTATTCAAAAATTCAGACCGCACTTATTCTTTAATAGTGGACGCATAGTTGCATTTTTTGTATTAGGAGGATTTCTCGGCGTATTTGGATCAGTACTTAAAATTAATAGTTCAGTCACTGGCTTACTAACTATCGTAGTCGGCTTCGTCATGATTATTCTAGGCCTACAACTAACCGAGCTATTTCCTAAACTTACAAATAAGGGAATAACATTACCGTCTGGTGTCGCTAAAGCTTTGGGATTAAAAAAACGAGGCACTCGTGAGTACAGCCATAAAAACGCTATGGCATTAGGAGCGGTATCATTCTTCCTTCCCTGCGGCTTCACTCAGGCGATGCAGCTGTTAGCAATTAGTAGCGGAAGTTTCTTAACCGGTGCACTAGTTATGGGATTATTCGCAATCGGAACTACGCCCGGATTGCTTGGAATTGGAGCTCTCACATCATCGGTGCGCGGTTGGTTTGCTAATTCATTCTTTAGGTTTGTAGGTGTAGTAGTCGTGGTGCTAGCGATTTACAATATTTCAAACGGAATGACACTCGCAGGCTATAGAATATCGTTCGAGCGTCCTCAGGCAACGAGCACTTCTAAGATAATTCAAAACAAGCAGCCAGATAGCAACAGTACGTCACAAACAGAAGAGCCAATAATTTTGACTACATCGTTCAACATTAGTCAAGACATCAAACCCAATACTTTCAACGTTGAAGTCGGTAAACCTTACATACTTGAAGTGAATGCTACAGAAGCCGGCGTGGGCTGTATGAGTACGATTATGATTCCAGGGATTTATAAGACACCATTATTGATTACTAAAGGAAAGATCCAGCTACCTTTCACAATAACCAAACCAGGCAGTTATGAAATAACTTGTGCTATGGGAATACCAAGAGGTGTCTTGAACGCCTCAGAAGGAGGAAACTAAAATGGCAAATACGAAGCTAGAAATTCGAGGCATGCACTGTAGCTCATGCGCTGTTGTAATTCAGAAAGAGCTTAATAAGCTTGATGGCGTTAGCAATGCCACAGTCAATTATGCTACTGAGAATGCGAACGTATCACACGATGACACTAAGGTAGGCACGGAAAGTTTGATCGCAGCCGTTAAGAAAGCTGGCTATTCGGCGCATATGATTGATCCAAACGATACGAGCAGTCACATGAATCATGGTGGCGCAGGTGATGATTATAAGCGAAAGTTTTTGCTTAGCCTCTCACTGACTCTGCCTATGCTCTACTTCATGTTGTTAGATTTCGTTTCGTGGTTGCCAGGCGCTGGCGTATTTCCTCCTTACTTCGGGATTGTTTCACTAGTATTAACTACGATTGTACAATTTTATCTTGGCGCTGGTTTCTATAAGGGCATGTGGTCTGGTCTGAAAATTCGAAGTTTCAATATGGATAGTTTAGTAGCGATTGGTACGTCAGCTGCGTATTTTTATAGTCTAGCCTTCTACATAATGTACGCGGTTCAAAATAATAGCTTAATAGGAATATACGGTCAAAAAATACCTGAACTGTACTTCGAAACAGCAGCTTTCCTAATTACGTTTGTGCTACTTGGTAAATGGCTTGAGGCGCGTGCCAAGAATAAATCGAATGAAGCAATTCGTAAACTTATGAGCCTACAAGTTAAATCTGCTCACGTGATTGTTAAAGGAGTAGTAATTGAAAAGGCTATTGATCAGATCAAGCATGGCGATATTTTATTAGTCCGTCCCGGCGAAACAATCCCTTTAGACGGTACTATTACCAAAGGTAGCTCAAGTATCGACGAGTCGATGGTTACTGGCGAAAGTATGCCAGTGACTAAACACATTGGCGATGCCGTAGTAGGCGCTACGATGAATCAGACTGGTAGTTTTGAATTTACTGTAACCCATATTGGTAGTGAGACCATGCTGGCCCAAATCATCAAAATGATAGATGAGGCACAGAATTCTCGCGCTCCAATTCAAGATCTTGCCGATAGAATTTCAAGTTGGTTTGTGCCCGCAGTAATAGCTATTGCAGTATTAACATTTTTGGCGTGGTTCTTTATTTTTGGTGCCAGTTTCACGTTCGCATTAATGGCGTTTACTGCTGTACTAGTTATTGCCT
>JAYVVJ010000075.1:0-8630 GCA_043787015.1 Candidatus Saccharimonadota bacterium
TGAGACAGCAGGTACTCCTTATATGGAACTGCCAAGATATCACGCCAGCGATTGATTTCCGCCCCTATTTCGTGTAACTTTTCGCCCACGTATCGCACCAAATTAAGACACCTAGTGAAAGCTAGGTGTCTTAATTTGGTTTGAATAGTGTTCTCTAACCCTTGGCCTCGTCAAAATCAAAATGCCGGCCAACCTCGCACACGCGACAGCGGGTCGAGGTGTTAGAGTCCCTCACGACCTCCGTAGATTTAATTAAGGAGGTAGCGAATCAGGTTAACCGCACTTTTGTAAGAACAAACAAAAAAGACGTACTTGATACAATTCAGTATCTTGCACGCCTTTTATACTCGTAATTATAGGCTATATTTAACGAATTTCAATAACTTTTTTATTTTTTGTAATCACTAACACTTTTTTGAATTGGTTGGGTTTAGACAGAAAGTAATTTATGCGAACTATGGCCCTTTGTTGATGTATTTTGATACGACGTAGATCAATGATAAGGTTTACGGACTGTTTTCTGGCAGTACGCATATTATTTTCAACCGTTCTAGCACTACTACCCATAGGGCTTTTCAGCTCCCACTTCGTGTTGTTAATATCGAAATCTGGCGTTCTGAAACTTGCCTGCCGTATAAAGATAATGTCTGACCGAAAATGTTTAGCGATAACTATCGCCGCCGCAAATTCGTGTTCTTTGGGCGAATCAGTGACATCTGCCTCGATGATTATCTTGTATTTCATGAGATTGCGCCTAGTGTATCACGTATGGTCATCTGGAGATAAATCTACATAACTTCGGTACGGTGTTCACGGAATAAGCTCGGTATCGGACACTTCGGTGTCCTTTTTCTTTTATTATAGGTATATACTGTACTAGCGTTATAATGAAGTACGTTAAGCAATATTAAATAATCAAAGACGGAGAATAACATGGCAACAGGATACTGCGTTAAGTGTAAGGAAAAAGGCGTTGAACTAACAGGAGCAGAAGTCGTTCAAACAGCCAAAGGTGGCTACATGGCCAAAGGGAAGCACGCTAAGTGCGGAACTACTGTTTGTGCAATGATGTCTAAAGACACTGCTGAAAAAGCAGTAGCCGACGGCGCTAAAAAAGCCTACTAAGTTTTTTAAGCACTAATCAATAAGTCGAGCATTCGTGCTCGGCTTTTTGTTTGGAATAGTTTAATTTAGGGTATTATGTGATTAAGTACATAAATATTGGAGATAATTAAAATGGCAACAGAATCCGAAAAATATCCAGCAACTTTAGAAATAGATTACGTTGAAAAGCGTGATCGAATGACGGCATTATTTCGAATATTTTATAGCATACCGATACTGTTTGTTCTGTCAATATTAACAGATTCAAGTGGCGGTTTTATGAACGATAATAGCGATAGTAACTTAGGAGCTAGCGGAGGAATTGCACTAGCACTTACTTTTGCTACGGCTTTGATGATAGTAGCTCGTCAAAATTATCCTAAGTGGTGGTATGATTTTGCTCTAGAGCTAAACCGATTTTCTACCAGAGTAGGAGCCTACCTGTTTTTGTTAACAGATCGTTACCCTTCAACGGTTGAAGCTCAAGGCGTACATTTGAATATAGACTACCCTGATGTTAAAAATGACCTTAATCGATACTTGCCAATATATAAATGGTTACTGGCTATACCGCATTATATTGTTCTCACATTTTTGGTAATCGCCGCAATAGTCGCTACTGTCATAGCTTGGTTCACGATACTTCTTACAGGTAAATACCCTAAAGATATTTTCGATTTTGTAGTCAGCGTCGGTAGGTACGGTACACGGCTAACAGCATACGCATTTCTGTTAACTACTGACAAATATCCTCCATTTAGCCTTAAATAAGAACTGGCACGTGACTGGATCACATCGTTCAACCGGCATTATGATCATCTTCGCCAAACTCAAAGCTTAACTAATACTTAATTTTCTGCAAAAAGTCGGTCAAATATTGGCATCCTAATTCAGCCGATGCTAGGCTATATTTATGAGCGATAAATCTTCAACTAATTCCGATCGTTTTGATAAAATCGACTTGCAGTTCGACATGTTCTCCAAGAAGTTTGATAAAATCGACTTGCAGTTCGACATGTTCGCCAAGAAGTTCGACAATATCGACAGTCAGTTTGCCATGTTCTCCAAGAAGTTCGAAAAAATAGACCTGCAATTCGATAAACTTACATTCTATATGCTCAAACGCTTTGATAATGTAGATAAGATGTTAGATGAAAAAGCTGACAAGGGTGATATGCAAATGGCGCTCGGATTGCTCGACACAATCGCCAAACGCCAAGAAACATACGATCAGGAAAGATTAGTCATGGGCCATCAAGTCAGCCGCCTAGACGGCTGGACTCATGAACTCGCCAACAAAATCGGCCACAAACTAACTGCCTAGATATTGTCTATTCTTCGTAGATATGTTAAAACATGTATTATGAACGAGAGAAAAATAGAATTCAATAATCAGGAAAGCTTTACTCAAAAAAAGTTGATGAGACTCAAGCGGACTGCGAGCCTAGTAGGTTTGCTCGGTGTACGGCAAGCTGGTCCACTACTTGCAAAAAGAATAATCGACTCGGATTCTAAATCCGTGACGCAGCTAAGTGTTAAGGGTTTAAATCACCCTTTCTATTCGACTGCTGCTCATGGCGATATAGCTATGCTGAATGAACTTGCAGGAAGAGGTAAATACGATTTACCTAAACATAATGAAATTATTGACGGTAACCTTATTGTTGATATTGGGGCGAATATTGGCGTATCGGCAGCGTTATTCGCAAGTCGCTATAGAAGATCTGAAATATTATTAGTTGAGCCGAATCCTCGTAACCTAGAACTTCTAGCTATAAATACTGAGAAATACGGCCGGAGGATTACAATTATCTCCAAGGCGCTTAGTTTAAGTTCCGAACGAGTAGGCTTATTAAACAATGAAGTATCATCAATCGGAAACCACGCCTCTTATTTTTATAAGGGTGAAGCCAAAAGCCGCCAATTGTCTGCTGAGTCAATCACGCCAGAAGAACTGATTAACAATGTTGAAGGGTATATTTTCAGTGATGAGAGAGTCGGACTTCTCAAGATTAATATTGAAGGCGCTGAAAAAGAACTATTAGAATCTGGTCGTCTAGATTCATTGCTGAATCTATCTAATGTGGTGATAGTTGAAGCTCATGATCATTTAGTGAAAGGGGCTTCAACTGCTGTACTAGATGCAGCGGAACGAAGCGGTTTAGCGCAGTTCGATAAACGTGGTACTTTCTTCTTCCTTGAGAATCTTCAGCATACGGGATCGACTCGCTGATTATTCTCTGGAGGTTTCCATTTGTCTCAGATATACTAGAAGGGTTCTGGCGCCTTGGCGGAGCAGTTACGCAGCGGTCTGCAAAACCGCGTAGATGGGTGCAACTCCCATAGGTGCCTCCATATATTTTACAATTTTGGTGCCAGCGAATACGTTAGTGGCATACACGGGCTAAATATGATATTATTCGTGTATGCCTAATAAACGATCCTGGACAGACGAACAATTAGTTATGGCAGTCGAGACATCGCTCAGCTATCGTTCAGTGCTGATTAAGTTAGGCCTTATACCGGCTGGCGGTAATTACGCTCAATTGAAGAGCAGAATCAAAGAATTTAAACTTGATACAGAGCACTTCACGGGTCAAGGATGGAATGTGGGCTGGAAGTTTGATCCAAGAGTTCCTGTGCAAGAACTGGGTTCGATCCTAGTTCGGGATAGCGGAATTCAAAGCTTTAAACTGAAGAAAAGACTAGTAGAGGCTGGTATAAAGAAGCTAGAATGCGAGCTTTGCGGTTGGGCTCAAATGTCTGAGGATGGACGAATACCAGTGGAGCTAGACCATATAAATGGTATACATAGCGACAATAGATTAGAGAATTTAAGAGTACTTTGTCCAAATTGCCATAGCCTTCAGCCCACACATCGTGGTAAAAATAAGAAGGTGAAATTAGCGCGGGTGTTGTAATTGGTAGCCAAGCAGCACTTAAAATGCTGTGCCGCAAGGCGTGCGGGTTCAAGTCCCGCCCCGCGCACCAATGTTAGTCGTTAACTGTTATCCAGTATGTTAGAAATATATTTAAGCTTATTTTATCCAGCGTATCCTAGGGTGCTTGTTAAAGCTTGGAAAAAATCTGGCTCAATCAAGGCATATCTAAGATGGTATTGGCACGCCAATGACTTCCGCGATCTAGACCGCAAAACGACACTTTCTACTGCCGACCATATCGTTACTTATTTAATTTACTATGGAATTTTAGCCCAACTAATTCTTAGCCTATATCTAATTTACGAAGGATTTTTTAACGGGCTAATTGGAGGCGCAGCTTTTGGCCTAGCTTGTTTTGTAATTTATCCAGTAGCATGGGCGCATTTCTTGATTGTAATAGAATTAATTAGATCTATGATTAGAGCAATCATGCGTCCTAAAAAAACCGGCAAAGCTTTACTGTGTTTCTTATTAGAAGGTCAAGTCAGGCAACTACGAGCCACTCATGAATTTAAACTGATTGCTGTTGTAGGCAGTGTCGGTAAAACTTCCACCAAAGCGGCTATCGCCAAAGTACTAGGCGAGAATGCTAGAGTTCTTTACCAAGAAGGTAATTACAACGACCGCCTAACCGTACCTCTAGTAATATTCGATAAAAAGATGCCAAGCATTTGGAATATTTTCGCCTGGAACGAAATCTTAGCCTGCAACCGTGCCACAATTCGAGAAGATTACCCATATGATTACGTGATTGTAGAGCTTGGTACTGATGGTCCGGGCCAGATTAAAGAATTCGCTTATTTGAACCCAGATCTTAGCGTCGTTACGGCCGTTGATTTTGAACATATGCAGTTTTTCACTAATCTAGAATCAGTCGCTAAAGAAGAGCTGTCAGTCTTCGATTTCAGCAAGCAAGTACTGGTCAATGTTGATGATACGCCCGCCGAATATTTAAAGGGCAAAAGATATCTTGGCTATGGTATTCACTCAAAAGCAGATTACCGAGTGACTTCTGAGCCGTCTAGCGATCTTAAGACTTCTAGCGTAACTTTCAAGCTTGGAGAATCACCAGAAATGAAAGTTGCCACAAACGCTATTGGCAAACAGGGCGTATCAGTAGCGTTAGCGGCAGCTGCGACGGCTAAAGTACTAGGCATAAGTGACAATGAAATTAAAACTGGGCTTAAGAATATCGAACCTTTCCCAGGCCGTATGCAAATCCTAAATGGAATCAAAGATTCAACCATCATTGACGATAGTTACAATGCCAGCCCGAAATCAGTTATCGCAGCGCTCGATGTGCTGTATGCAAGTTCTGCACCACAGCGCATAGCCATCTTGGGCAACATGAACGAACTAGGTGACTTTAGCCAAGAAGCTCATCTTAAAGTCGGTAAATACTGTGATTCCAATAAGCTAGACTACGTTGTTACTATCGGACTTGATGCTAATAAATACCTAGCTGTGGCTGCGAAAGCTAAAGGATGCAAAGTTGAATCATTTGATAGTCCATATGCCGCCGGAGAATTCGTTAAGTCTGTCCTGAAATCTAAAGCCGTAATACTGGCTGATGGTTCACAGAACGGCGTCTTCGCTGAAGAGTCATTAAAAGTATTACTGGCCGATAAAAAGGATAGTTCGAAACTAGTTCGTCAATCAGGCTATTGGATGAAGCTAAAACGAAGTAAGTTCAACGACGCACCAGCTAAGTAACTGTCGCTGTGCTCAACAGAGATAATTTGCTACAATAACACTTATCATGCAGCGCTATAACCCTAAAGAAATTGAACCAAAGTGGCAACAGTCTTGGGCAGACAGCAAAATTTACCAAGTTAGCGCTGATTCAACTCGTCCTAAGAAGTACATCCTCGAATACTTCCCATATCCTAGCGGTGCCACAATGCACGTTGGCCATGTTCGTAACTACACCATAGGCGATGCTATAGCCAGATTCAATCGCATGAACGGCTACAATGTTCTTCATCCAATGGGTTGGGATGCTTTCGGTCTTCCGGCTGAAAATTATGCAATTAAGAATAAAGTAAGTCCACGCAAAGCTATCGACGAAAACACTGCTCGTTTCAAAGAACAGTTGATGCAAATGGGCTTCAGTTATGACTGGTCACGCGAAATCGATAGTACAACACCTGATTACTACCGTTGGACACAGTGGTTTTTCCTCTTGCTTCACAAGAAGGGTCTAGCTTATCAGCAAGAGAGTCCGCAGTGGTGGTGCGACACTGATAAGACAGTGCTAGCTAATGAGCAAGTTGAGGCAGGCAAGTGTTGGCGCTGCGGCAATCAAGTTGAGAAGAAATTACTCAAGCAATGGTTTTTCAAAATTACAGATTATGCTGATCGCTTACTCGATGATCTAGAAGATTTAGACTGGTCCGATGCTATCAAATCAATGCAGCGTAACTGGATTGGCCGCTCCAAGGGAGCAGAAATAAAGTTTAAAGTTGAAAGTGAAAAGTTAAAAGAAATAGAAGTTTTCACGACTCGGCCAGATACATTGTTCGGTGTGACATTCATGGTGCTGGCACCAGAACATTCGCTTGTTCAAGAAATTACTTCACGAGAACAAAAAGAAGCTGTTGTGAAATATATCAAAATTACTCAAGCCAAAAGCGATGTAGAACGTCAAGTAACTGACCGCGAAAAAACAGGCGTTTTCACAGGCGCATACGCTGTTAATCCGATCAATAACGCCAAAATTCCTGTTTGGATTTCTGACTATGTACTAGCTGGTTATGGCACCGGTGCGATAATGGCTGTCCCAGCCCACGACGAACGCGACTATGAATTTGCTAAAACTTTCGACTTACCAATTATCCCGGTAATTGCTGAACAATTTGTTAATAAGCAGTTAGATTCAGATGTTGATATGAACAAAATAGTCGATCGCCCTGGGGCTCTGGCTGTTGTTCATAATTCAAAGAACGACACTTATTGTTTAGTTCATTGGAACGAAGATTTCGCTCGTACAGGCCTAGAATGGCCAGGCGGAGGATTAGATGATAATGAAAGTATTTCTGACTGTGCTATACGTGAGTTTAAAGAAGAAACTGGGTATGGCGATGTAACCGTTACTGATGTATTACCTGCGGCAGTCTCGTTTTATTATGTAAGCCCATTTAATGGCGAACACAAACGTTCCATTAAGTACATTGTTAAGTTAGAGCTAAATAGTGATGAACATAGCGAAGAATTTGGTACCGAGAACTACGAAAAGAACAACTACCAAGTTGAATGGTTAACCAAGAACGATATTTATGCTCGTTTGCCCGAAATGTCTGCTGATTTTGCAGCAGTTACCGACAGAGTATTTAACGAGCCGGTTTATCATGGTGAAGGCGTGCTGATTGATTCTGGGGAATACAATAATCTGACAACTAGCGAAGCTCGAGAGCGAATTGTGGCTGATCTAGAGACTAAACAAATCGGATCAGAAGTTACTAATTACAAGATGCGAGACTGGCTGATTAGTCGCCAACGCTACTGGGGCGCACCGATTCCGATTATTCATTGTCCGGTTGATGGAGCCGTACCAGTTCCCGAAGACCAGTTACCTATTGTTTTGCCAGAAATTGAAAGCTATGAACCGAGCGGCGATGGCCGAAGTCCATTGGCCAATGTTCCAGAATTCGTAAATACTACCTGTCCGAAATGCGGCGGTCCTGCTGAGCGTGAAACCGACACCATGGACGGCTTCGCTTGCAGTAGTTGGTACTTCCTTCGTTTTGCTGATCCGAAGAATGATAAAGCGCCTTTTGATCGAGCGCTAGCTGATAAATGGCTACCAGTAGATGAATACATCGGCGGTGCTGAGCACGCCGTGATGCACCTTTTGTACGCTCGTTTCTGGACTAAGGTTATGTTCGACGATGGCCTAATTAATTTCCAGGAACCTTTCAAGACGCTTCGAAACCACGGAATGATTCTCGCGCCAGACGGAAATAAGATGAGCAAGAGCAAGGGCAATACCATTGAACCGGGAGTGCTTATTGACCAAGGTTATGGTGCCGACACGGTTCGTATTATGGAGCTTTTCCTTGGTCCATGGAATCAATCAGCGGCTTGGAGCGTTGAAGGTATGGGCGGCTCTTACCGCTTCCTTAACCGTATTTGGACATTAACTCAAGAATTCCTTGCTACTCGTCATCCTGAGAGTAACGAAGGATCTACAGATTCTTCGCCTGCTGCTCAGAATGACCAAATAATGCAGGCTATGCACCGGTCGATTAAGAAAGTTGGCGAAGACTTACACAGTCTAAGTTTTAATACTGCCATCGCTGCTCAAATGGAAACCGTTAATGAACTTTACTTGATCAAAGCCAAAGACAATTATCAGTCCAAAGAATGGCGCTGGGCTATCGAAACCTTGCTTCAATTACTAGCGCCGTTTGCCCCACACATCAGTGAAGAGCTTTGGCAGCAACTTGGCCACGAAACATCTATCCATACTAGTGATTGGCCGACTCATGACAATAAATACCTGGTCCAAAATACTGTAACGATAGTCATTCAAGTAAATGGCAAGTTACGCGGCGAAATTACCGTAGCCGCCGATGCTGACGAAGC
>JAYVVJ010000076.1:0-8608 GCA_043787015.1 Candidatus Saccharimonadota bacterium
GCAGATAGATCAGGATTGTTGGGGTTAGCTGTCAGCCAAGCTCTGATAACTTTGGAATAATCGTTAACTCCAGTTTCGGCAGCGTAATACGCCTGTTTAGTAAGCTGATTATCTAGAGCCGCTCGCTGATTATTGCGTGAAACTTGTGCAAAACCGAGAACTATCAGACTCATTACCACCATCAGCACCATAGTAACCAATATCGATGCCATACCTTCTTGACTATGCCTGATTCGGTTATTATGGTTTATTATTCTCATGCTTATATACTACTGTTGAATTCGTTTTTGAACAACTGTACTGAGTCCAGACACGGCGCAGAATTGTGAACCAGAGTCACTAAGACAGCTTGGACTTATGCCTGTTGGATTAGTTAGCAGGTCATTATCACCATAAACAACATTAACAGCTACCGAATATATACCAGCAGTTTGGTTTATAGTTACAATTGAAAGATTAGATAAGCGCATCGAAAGCGAGAGCATCTCTTCGGAGGTTGAAGGCGATGATGTTAGACCTGGCAATAATGCATCACGAAGTGTTTGGCCATTATAACTAGAACATCCGCCTGCTGCATTGCCTTTGATTAAACCGTACAGCGTCTGGTTTTTATTTGCATCTGGGGAGCTATTCACTAATTGACTACCTAGCGTATACGCATACCCCGTCGTACCTATACAAAACCCATTCCAATCTCCCTGTGAAGCAAGTCGAGTATAGAAAGAACTTGTTGATTGTATGGATTGAGTGATGTCATCTGAAATAACTCTCGCTATACGCTGAGTGCTTGTCTCAGTTATTCCTCTGTAATATGACCTAGTAAAACTTATAACTCCGGTAGTTAAGATTAATAAAATCATTGAAAAGATAACTGTCGAAATCATTAGTTCGATAATCGTAAAACCAGACTGGCGATTATATTTCATCGGTCCGCCCTGTAATACATTTCAACATTGCCACCATTTATAACGCCAGTTACCGTGTCCCAATTCACCTTAACTTTGTATGTACCCGAACCGTCGACAGTTATTGCTACTTTATAGGAAGGACTTATATTGGTTGAATTTATAGCACCCGTATTAGTAAGCGTGCAGTTCGAAGCAATGGTCTGTTGATTACCGTCCATGGTGTAACATATTAGGCCGGCAGTTGGAGTAATACTTTTAATCAGCTCAACCTGAGCAGATGCAAGCTTAAGTGCATCTACATGCTCTTGCGCATCACGTATGGCAATAAGGCTCTTATTACTTGTGACATATGCACCGCCAAGTATCATACTGACTATCGCCATCGATATAAGTACTTCAACCATGGTGTCGCCAACTTGGTTTAAACGCAGTTGCTTTAGCATGATTTACCATCCTTAACAGCCAATGTAACAGAAAGTTTACGGCCTGAGTTACTGCCGATACTAATTAAACCTGATTGGTTAGTAGTACCGCTCGCTAGGCAAATATTAAACCCGCTACTGGCAGATACAAAACTAGCTGAAGAATTAATAATATCAACATTTGTAGCTGAAGAATTTGTAGATCTCGTACCGCTGATCGAATAAAGATTTGTTGTTTGGCTACCTGATATATCAGCACCGACGCCAGTGTTCGAAATATTTCCCATAATAAGTCCAAAACCAATAGTGCCAGCTGTTACGCCATTTGGTCCTGAATATACAATGTTTAATCCGCCATCTAGATTTGTTTTAACACTATTGTCAGGCACATTATTGCGAGCAACTGATCCTGGCGCGATTGCTGTTCGGCTATTAACATTTGCTCCTAATCTTAAATCAACCATTGGATATGCAATAAATTTCTGGTTATTAGGATCTGTCGAATCGAAAACTATAACTTTGCCAACTAGAACGCAGTCTTGATTAGAACCTAAGCTAGTGGCCCCCGAAGTGATTGTTGGTAATCCGCCGGATGCTCCACAGGTAATATTATTAGTTGGGTAGTATCCATTTGCAACGTCATCTATTGATTGTTGAAGTTGCTGGGTGACGTTATTAATCGCTTGATTGAACTGAGACTTGCCTTGCTGACTATTAATCATTGAGATGACAGCCAATAGCATACTAGCACTGACCGCTAGTACGATAAGTGTTTCGATTATGGTAAAACCGCCGGCTTTAGAGCCACCCTTCATATGTTCAAGTATAGCATGAGCACTATCTGTTTAGAACGAATTAGTAGATACCGGCTTTGGCCTTATACCAAGCGATAATATTGCTTCCAAATAGCATGACTATAAATGTAGCTAACATCAAGAGTGGACCGAACGGTAGACGAACTTTGCGTTCTCCGGCTAGCAATAAAGGCACACCGACAATACTGCCTAAACTAGAAGCAATGAATAGCATCAATAAGCTCATCGCTGGGCCACCAAGAATTATTCCGATGATGATTCCAAGTTTTACGTCGCCGCCGCCGATCCACTCGCCATTAGACAAAATATATATTGCGTAGAAAATACCACTAGAAATTAATACTCCCCAAAAAGCAGTAATCACAGTACTTAAGCTAGTCTCATAAATAATGATTGCGCCTATTAACTGCAGGATCGCAATAATTATAAGCGGCCTAACGATGTTATCGGGTAAAATAAACCACTTAAAATCGTACATAGCCAAAGCCATAAAGGCTACGACAAAAACCAGCCAAAATGAGAAGTAATATAACCCAATGCCTGTTAATTCATAAGGCCACCAAATATACGAGGCTACTAGAAGTATCGGTGCGATCAGTTCCATCGCCGGATTATCATTATCTATGGATTGGTGACAATAGCGGCATTTGCCCCGTAAGTACAGCCAGCTTAGGACAGGCACAAGGTCAATAGCAGCCAGCTCGTGCTTGCACTTGGTACACATTGATCGGCCTTTTTGGATCGATAGCTTAGATAAGTACTTTTTGTCAGGATGCTTACTGGCTTTGACCGTTTCTTGTTCATGTAAACGCCAAACCCAAGCATTTACAAAACTACCAATAGTCAATCCAGCCACTATCAAAATAAGGATAATCATTAACATCATCTTAACATGAAAAGAGGCTGACGAATCAGCCTCTTAATCTAATGCTTATCGATTTCTATGAGCCTGAGCACTGAGGAGTAACATTACCACCAGCTGCATCAATTACGAATAATACTACGTACGATCTTGATGAACCTGCAACAGCCATAGAAGCTATACTTGTAGCACTAGGATTAGGATTCCCTGGAACCGAGACAGCGACTGCCGCAGAGTTACAAACAGCACCAGTGACTACTTCGTATGAATCTGTATTAGCCAATTGAGCGATAGAAGCAAAGCCTGAGACTACAGTAACACTAGCTGCTGCACTTGGATTAGCACTTGTCCTTATAGTACCTGCATCAGCTGCTATCGGAACCCTGCCATTATTATTAGATACAAATTCAGCGACTGCGCCAAGGACTTTTGCCGCATCACTACGCTTTGTTGTATTAGCACCATTACGTTGTAACGCTGGTACGGCTGTAAAGACCGCAACCATGATAAGTCCGGCGATAGCCAAGACGATTAATACTTCGATGATCGTGAATGCTGATTGATTTTTCTTAAGATTCTTTAACATGTAGCATGCCCCCTTATTGCTTTTTGCAAAATGCTTATGATTATATGCTATCAGTTTAGCACACATAGTCAATTAGTTTTTACACTGTTATCTAATGGAATTGGAGTTGTTGGCTAGACCGTAGATTGGTAGTAGCACTGCAGCCACGATTATGAACGCCACGACACCTAAGATAACCATCAAAACCGGTTCAATAATGGTTGATATAGATTTAACCTGATTATCTACTTCCTTTTCGAAGTAATCTGCAGTTTTACCCATCATTTCTTCCATTGCACCAGATTGTTCACCGATCTTGAGCATGTTTGGTACTAGCGGCAAGAAATTTGGATCATTCTGGATTGAATCAGCCAGCGATTTGCCGCCTTTGACCTTCTCAATAGCTCTAGTTATCGATGTGGCGATGTGAACATTGTTCACTGCATTACTGGTGATTTCAAGCATCTGGATAAGTGGTACACCGCTTGAAATAAGCGTCGATCCTGTACGAGCGAAACGGGCCATATACACTTTCATAAATAAAGGTGCGATTGGCCAAGCTTTCATTTTAATTTTGTCGAAAGTCTGTATTCCTGAAGCCGTTGTAGCCCAACGACCGATAAAAACACCGGCTATGGCAACAATTATTGCCACAATCCACCACTGTTGAGTAATAAAGTTCGAGATAGACAACAGCACGGTAGTGATGAGTGGTAATTTGGCACCCGGCAAGCCAGCATACAGCCCTTGGACCTGTGGCAACACCTTAACTAGCATGAATCCTAGAACTACGAACATGACCATTAAGACGATTACTGGATAAACCATCGCGCCACGGATTTTGCCAGATAGATCGGCATCTTTTTCTTGCTGCAGAGCTAGTCGATCTAGCGCTTGATTCAAAGTACCAGACGTTTCACCTGCAGCAATCATACTTAAGTAAACTTTACTGAAAACCTTGGGGTGTTTGGACATCGATGCAGCCAAGGTTGTGCCGCTTTCTACATCATTTATAACCTGCGAAATCACCGCTCTAAGGGCTTTATTCTCAGTTTGTTCATTAACACTGTGAAGCGACTGCACCAAAGGTAATCCGGCGTCAATTAACGTTGATAGTTGTCTTGAGAAAAGAACTCGGTCCTTGGCTTTAACCTTACTGAATTTTAGTCCGAAACCACTTCCCTTCGTTTCAATCTGAATATCTAGCGGCGTAAGGCCCTCTTTGCGGATCAATTTGGCCGCCGCTTGTTCATTGTCAGCCTGAACTACGGCAGATATTTTCTCGCCTGTTGTGGTGTTGCGAGCAGTATATTTGAATGTCAGCATGACTGAACTCCGTTCAGTCTAGTAGAAAGTTGAAAAGCTTGCCCTCGACCCGATCGGGGGTAGAAAGTTGAAAGTATGTCACTTTTAAACTTTATAACTTTATAAACTTTTAACTTGAGCTTCATGCTAGTCTCGCATGAGCCTATCGAGCTCTTCTTGATCAATTGCGTAATTTCTTGCTTCATCATAAGTAATAGTACCTTCATGAATCATTTTAACAAGAGTTCCGTCTAACGACTGCATACCAAATTCGGCTCCGGTCTGAATAACCGCATCAAGCTGATGGCTCTTGCCTTCACGTATGATATTACGAACAGCTGGAGTAGCAATGAGAATCTCGGCAGCCGCCACTCTTCCACCGCCTACGGCCGGAATTAGTCGCTGCGAACAAATAGCCATCAAGATATTAGATAACTGAGCACGAATCTGAGGTTGCTGGTGCGGAGGGAAAACATCAATCATACGATCAATACTTTGAGCAGCATTAATAGTATGTAAGGTTGCGATAACTAAGTGACCAGTCTCGGCGATAGTTATAGCTGAAGCGATAGTTTCGAGATCACGCATTTCACCGATCATCACAACGTCTGGATCTTCGCGCAGTGCTGAACGCAAGGCAGCGCTAAAAGAGTAAGTATCATAGTGGACTTCTCTCTGTACTACGACGGATTTTTTCGAAGCGTGAGTGTATTCTATCGGGTCTTCAATAGTAATAATATGTGCGGCTTTTTCGTAATTAATCTTATGGATTAAGGCAGCTAGAGTTGTAGACTTACCTGAACCGGTCGGTCCAGTAATTAACACTAGGCCTCGTGGGTATTCGGAAAACTTCTCGACTATCGGTGGTAAACCAAGCTGAGAAATACTCATTAATTCATTAGGTACAAGTCTCAAAGCGGCCGCTAAATTACCTCTTTCATGGAAGGCATTAACACGGAATCGTCCAAGGTCACCGAAGGCGAAGCTAAAATCGAACTCTTTGTCTTTCAATAAAATCTGCTTCTGGTCCTCATCTAAAATTGCAAAAATTAATGTCTCGATTGATTCACTAGTCAGGGGGTCAGCTCCAGCCACAGCTATCAAAGAACCGTCGACACGTAACATTGGCGCCAAGCCGACTTGCAAGTGCAAATCTGAAGCTTTACGCTTAACAACCTCTTCTAGTAGTATCTCTATTCTTGGTTGACCCTGCATACCCACCCCTTATTAGTTAAAAGTATAAAGTTCTTAAGGTTAAAAGTACAGCCCTATTCAAACTTTATACTTGTTTACGCGTTATCAGCCGCCGCAACTCGGTTTACTTCAGCAATCGTCGTCTTACCATTCAATGCTTTAAAATATCCGTCTTGGCGCATAGTTATCATGCCTTGCGACCTAGCCATCGCTTCAATCTCGGCGCTTGTAGATCGCTTGAGAATCAAATCTTGAATCTCCTTAGTGACATTGAAGACTTCATATACACCTACTCGGCCCTTGTATCCACCCGGTGTATCAGGACTATCCTTACCCTTGTATAGAGTATAAGAAGCCTCACTGCTAAGTGGTAGGTTCTGATAACCCAAATCAGCTCTGGCCTTTTCTAAAGCTGCGGCATCCT
Organism: Candidatus Saccharimonadota bacterium; assembly: GCA_043787015.1. Classification (GTDB taxonomy): domain Bacteria; phylum Patescibacteriota; class Saccharimonadia; order Saccharimonadales; family UBA4665; genus JAYVVJ01. The sequence continues at coordinate 6,496 of JAYVVJ010000076.1, forward strand.
TAGGCAATAAATCGCCTAGTGTATTTTTGATCGTCTCCGTTTCAGAACTGTCAGCCTTATATTCTTCAATGTGTTCAGTTTCGTTTTTGCGCAGTAACCTTTGGCCGATAACTACTCGAACTGTACTCGCTATCAAGAATGGTTCGACGCCCATATCAAGCAAACGTGGCAAGATTCCAGCTGCTGAGTTAGTGTGCAGTGTTGAGAAAACTAAGTGTCCGGTCAGTGCTGCTTGAACAGCCAAATCAGCGGTTTCTTTGTCGCGGATTTCTCCTACCATCACAATATCTGGGTCCTGACGCAAAATAGAACGTAAGCCAGTCGCAAAAGTCAGGCCAACATCAGCATTAACCTGAATTTGATTAATGCCTGGCATTTTGTATTCAACCGGATCTTCCAGAGTAACGATATTCACTGTGTCGTTCTTGATTTCTTGAAGCAAGGCATAAAGTGAAGTTGATTTACCTGAACCAGTTGGACCAGAAGTTAGAATCATTCCGTTCGACTGTTTGAGGCCTTCACGAATTGTTCTAAGTGCCCGTCCGGCATAGCCCATTTCTTCTAGTTTGAGGCTGGTTCCGGTCTTATCAAGCAAACGAATAACTACTTGCTCACCCCAAATAACGGGGCTGATAGCGATACGAAGGTCGATAGCTGAGTTGCCCACTTTGATAGTAAACTCACCGTCTTGAGGTATGCGATGTTCGTCAATCTTTAAATTAGATAGAATCTTGATTCTTGAAATGAGTGGTGGCTCTGTCGATTTCGGCAAGGACATGATCTCACGCAAAACGCCGTCAATCCTGGCTCTAATTTTAAGACTATCTTCAAGAGGTTCAATATGTACGTCGCTGGCTCGATTCTTGGCAGCAAATTCCAAAATAGTTGATAAAGCCTTACTGATCGGTGAGTCTTGAACAATAGTCTTGATCTCTTTGCCGTAATTTTCTTGGGCTTGATTATCGTCTGCAGCTTTCTGATCTTCAGGGCTTAATTGATTATTAGAATTAGAAGTCGTGTCGATAGAACTAATATCACCAATTACTCTCTTAGAAATTCGAGTTTGATACTGATGTAGTACCTGCTTAATTCCCTCTTCACTGGCCGAATATACTTTAAGCTGGCGACCTATTTTCTTACTCAAGAAATCTACAGCCTGAATGTTATCAGCGTCGAGCATAGCCACTACTAATCGTTTTTGGATCTCACCGAGTGGCACTGCCATATAACGCTCAGCGATATCTTGTGGCAGCATATCTAATATGTCAGGATCGATTCTGGCCTCACTAAGATTAACGTATGGCACGCCGTTTATGGCGGCGATAGTTTTGGCCAAAGTCTCACTGGTAATAACGCCTTCACTGACAAGCATACTTAGCAGTGGTTTCTGGCCACTTACGGCTTTAGCTTTCAGCGCAACCATTTTGGCCAAAGGCACTACACCATCACTTACTAGATGGTCTTCTACTGCTTGCTGGGTAGTTGCGGTTAATAAACTCATCTAAGCTTTCGTTTATTGAGCACTGAAAGGATTAGGATTAGTGCTGGTACCGATTTGGATTAATTGGGTTGGGTCGATAGAATTTTTATTAAAATATTTATTATCAGGTTGGGTGAAAGTTGCATTAATGACATCCACGACTGGCGCAGTTTGACGGCCACTTGATGCGACTATTACTTTACCAGTAATAAAGAACGACGCTATGGCGCTGACGAAAACTACTACAGCAATAGTGAGAATATCTTTTTGTTTCATTTGACTATTTTACTCCCAACATTAAGCGTTTTAGCAGGCTGGTAATATGTCTGTGCCACGATTGTCAAAGTCATATCAGCTTCACCGCCACTAATAGTTTCCTTCTGTATTTGGAATGGTCTAATTGAGTTCTCGAAGTCACCTACTAATGCTTGGATTGCTGCATAATTGCCTTTAACGACTACTTGGAAAGGAATAACTATCGGTTGAGGCGTCGGACTTGCTTGATTGACTTGTTGCGCAACTTCATCATCAACACCTTCGATGCCGACTATGGTCAGACCTCTGTTAGAAATTATTTTTTCTAAGCTAGTGACCAGTGCTGGGAAGTCGTAACTGCTAGGCAATGCGTCTAGA
>JAYVVJ010000077.1:0-3638 GCA_043787015.1 Candidatus Saccharimonadota bacterium
TCGCCAAACTAGACGTAGGAGATTATTCGTGCCAGAACCATTTTAATAATTGCTTTATAGAGCGGAAAAGCCTAGAGGATTTCTGTGGAACTATGTTTCAAGGTTTTGATAGGTTTAAATTAGAAATAGAGCGAGCTCAATCTTTGGGGTTCCATCTTGCTGTTCTTGTAGAAGAGAAGCTAGAAACTATAATGCAGATAAATGTGGCGAATAGTCATAAGTTCATCAAAGGGTCGCCTGAGTTCTATCTAGCGCGGATGCGCTCTCTTTGCGAATCGTATGACAATGTTCAGTTCTTATTTGTGGGTGGGCGATATGAATCTTCTAAGATTTTACAAGAGCTTTTTCGGATAAAGGGTGGGTTTTCTAGGTTAGACTTGCAATTTTTATATGACTCCAAACGAATTTAAGTGTATAATGGTGTATGCCAAGAGCGAAAAAAGTTAAAGAAGTAACAAAAGCGTCGAGTCCTTTAGACCGTTGGATTATGCCTTCTTTCGCTGATGCGGTTGATGAGCAGACTAAAGATTTTGCTTTTGCTGCTAGGTCGCGCTCTGAGACTTTAGAGTTTCCATCTCAGAGCTATCCAAATCTAGATAAATTTCTGACTCCGTTCAAATCTGGAGTAGGAGGCTCCTATATGGACGCTAGGGACGCGATTCAACTTTCTGTCAAGGCGTATTGGGCGTTTCCCCTGCTAAGGAACGTCGTAGAGGTAATGGGAGAACTTTCTAATAGTAACCTATATCTTGAAGGCGGTAACAAAAACACACGCGATTTTATCATGGCGTGGTTTGAGCGCATTAACCTATGGCATCTTAAAGAGCAGTTTTTCCGTGAGTGGTTCCGTTCTGGTAACGCTTTCTTGTATAGGTTCGAGGCTCATATTCCCTCAGCCCAAATGAAAAAGATGACTCAGGTGTATGGGGCCGCCAGCAGTGACAAAGTTCCAGTTAAATATATCTTAATGAACCCCGAGAGCATTGTCGCAGGTGGGGATTTAATGTTTGGCCGCCCCACTTATTATAAAGTTCTCTCTACTTACGAGTTAGCTAAATTAAAATCCCAAGATACGGACGAAGCTAAGGAGCTTTTCAAGTCTTTGGACCCAGCAATCAAAAAGGCAATTAAAGAGTCGGCGGCAGTAGCTCAGATTCCGTTAGACCCAAATCGTTTATCCGTTCTTCTCTACAAAGCCCAATCTTACGAAGCTATGGGAGTTCCTATGGCGTTCGGCGTTATTAGGGATATCGAAACTAAGTTAGAGTTCAAACGCATTGACCTATCCATTGCCCGCACGACAGAGCGTGCCATGTTATTAGTTAATATTGGAGAGGCTGAGAACGAGTATAATCAGGGGCGCAATTTTAACCCAGCGGTTGCCGACACCATAAAGAGCCTATTCTTAAATGAAAGTGTCGCGAGAACTCTAATTACAGACCATACAGTTAAAGCTGAGTGGCTTATCCCTGATATTGGGAAGATTCTAGGAGAAGAGAAATACGCACAACTAGACAAAGATATTAGCATTGGTTTAAACGCGATTCTTTTTGACTCCGGGGAAAAATTTGCGAATACCTCTATAAAGGTTCAAGTATTTCTAGAGCGGCTGAAAGAGGCACGCCAAGCTTTTTTACATAATTTTTTGCAGCCAGAGATTAAGCGCGTTTGCAAAGCAATTGGAGCTAGGGTTTATCCAACAGCCGTATTTGAAGACCTATCTCTTAAAGACGAACTGCAATACTCAAAACTAGCCGTTTCGATGGCTCAATTAGGATTCCTAACTCCAGACGAGCTATTTGAAACAATGAAGACTGGCAAAATGCCAAGTCCAGAAACCTCAGTGGAGAATCAGGAGAAGTTTAAGGAACAGCGGCGAAATGATTTGTATCTGCCCTTAGTTGGTGGAGCTTCTGAATTGACACGCCGACAGGTTGAAACAGCAGATAAGGTAGCGAAAGCTACCGCGAAACAGGCTCTTCAAATGCCCGCCGCTAAAGCTCCCGCTCCAGCGGGTCGCCCGCAAGGTTCGACCGCTCCCAAAACTTCTACTACTCCTAGTCCGATAGGTAAATCTAAAGCATCCTTTAGCATTAAAGCTTTGTCAAACCTTAACTATCAAGTCTCATCGCTTCATTCTAAAGTTGATGGGGCGGTTAAGAGTAAGTTTAAAATTAAGGAAACTAATTCAACTCAAGCCGCGATTGTAAAAGAAATTGTTGCTGGAATTATATCAAACGAACCTTCGGCAAACTGGGATAAGTCAGTGGCCTCTTACGTTAAGTCTCCTAAAGACTCTAGCGAAAAAGTTAAGAAGGAAATTGAAGACATTCAACTGGAGCATGACGTTGACTACTACTCTGCCGCAATCCTAAGACTATCTACCGATGCAATTTTCGATTAAATTAAAGCAAATTGATGTGGCGGAACTCTCAGGTTATATTGAGAGTGTTACTTCGGGGGTATCCGCGACAGTTAATATGACAGGCATCACTGGTTATTTTCAGAACGTTCCCTCTGGAGTGAGCGGCGTAAATATTTCGTGGTCCTCCCGTCCCGCGTATCTTAACATGACAGTTCAAAGTTCTGGCGCGAGCGACCCTATGTTAATGGGTAATTTGCGCGGATTTAACCCTACTGGGTGCTCTTTTTTACTTTCCGACTCTACTCCTAGTGCAAATTATTATCTGCATTTAAGTTATCCCGTTTAAGCTTTTCGTGTAATCTTCAATGTGAAGAGTTTTCTTCCATTATTAGCCTGTGCGGTTTTCCTATCAGGATGCTCAACGACAGCCTCTAAACATAGAGAACTTGTAAATCAAGGCATCGCTCAAGTAGATGAGAGTTTAAAACATGGGCGTGTTGATTTAGCTAGAAAATATGCGACAACCTTACGAACCGCTAACCCTAGTAAAACCGTAGTTCACGTTAAGGATTTTGACAACGGAACAAAAAAATACGTTGTCCTTCCTGTTGACTATGACGGAAAACCCCTTCTCACGTTAGACTCCGCAGAATATAAATCTGTAGTTGAAGAAAATCACGAACTAAAGAAACAAGTCGCGGAAGAGGCTGAACATTTTCAAAAATACGAAAGGAAAACCCAAGAGATAGTCCGTAAGGCTAATGAAGAAGTTCAGAGTGAAAAACGCTCTGGATTGTGGGGTTGGTTCCTTGCTCTAGGAGGTTTCGGTTCGGCGGCAGCGGTCATTGCCCTTTGTGTGTTTTTCCCAGCGGCCCAGCCACTTATTGCCAACATTCTACAAGGGCTAATAGGCGGCGCTAATTCCACTATTAAAATGATAACAAACCTTTTCAAGAAACAAAATGACTAAACATCGTCTAGGCAGCCGCAAACTTTGGATGACTCTTGTTGCAATGGCTATCAACGCTGGAGCGTATTATCTAGAAGTCCAACATCTTTACTCTTTTATTACTCCAGAGCAGATTGCGGCATTCTCGTCTCTAAGTAAAGATTTTCATTATGTAACTGCGATTATCCTAACTGGATATTTGGGTTTGCAAAGCGTTCTTGACTGGAAAAACACCACGTCTTCAACTGTATCTCAAGTCACGTCTTTTGTATCCGAAAAAATTGATAACAAGGAGACTATTGATAAGAAAGAAGTCATTGACCA
>JAYVVJ010000078.1:0-3559 GCA_043787015.1 Candidatus Saccharimonadota bacterium
GCTGGTTTCGCTATCACCGGTGTATGATCCTGATAACGCATAAGCCGAAACGCTAGTAATCGTGCCATTAAATAGTGTGAACACGCCGGGTATTTTAGCGATGCTGGCGTTAGTGTCGTTGGGGATGCCAAAAGTTGTCGGCGAGCCACAACCAGTGACTAATGAGCACGGATTAGCCGTAGTCTCGGTACGATTATAAGATGTTAGGTAATCAATGGCGTGTTTGCCGCCCTTAGTAGTATCCCACTGGATAGTGACGCTGTGGCTACCAGTAGTGGTTAAGTTTGATAACAGCATGCGGTAAGCGATAGAATCACCTTCGCGCCAGTGCGAGTTGCTAGCGCCAGCATTACCTGATACCCAACCATTACTGCCACCGAGATCAGCACACACTGCAGGTGAAGTTAGATCGCCATTGCGACATTGCTGAAGCGTAGCGGCAGGATTAGGAATAGGGCCGGCACTGGCTATACCACTCGAAGCTAACGGGAAAACAACTTGGGTACCGACAAATAATAAAGCGACTAAAGTATTCTTCAGTCTTGATGCGAACTGTGATAAACGATTCCGAAACATGAGTGCTCCCTAACTTTTAATTATTTAGATACACTGTCAGTTTCGCTACTGCTTGCTCCTCAACTCCCAAGCGACAAATACAGGAATTGGCTCTACGCTTTCAATACCACCCAAATATTTATTTTGTACAGACTATACTATATTTATACCCTACTTGTCAATATGATAATTTACGGACTATTCAATAGTAATAACGTATCAAGCTATAATGAGTGTTATGACTTCCCGTCATTACCCGACAATTAGATTAAGACGTTTCAACGACTTTATAAGCATTATTGTCTTGGTTCTTGCCGGTTATATCTTCTTACTTCCGGTTTTGCCTCAAGCTACATGGTGGTGGCACCACTCCGTACCGGTCGTTTCGAGATCTACTCGGAAGGCAGCTTCTTTACCTGTTGCCGCCACCAATCCTATCCCGCAAAACAATCAATTAGTCATTCCAGCTCTAGGTTTGAATGAACAGTTATATGTAGGTCAAAGCGTTTACACCGTCAACAAGGGCGTATGGGTTCGACCGAACGGCAGCACACCAGACAAAGGCAGTAACACTATATTGGTCGGTCACCGTCTTACTTACACCAACCCGCGAGGTGTCTTTTATTATATGGACAAAGTAAAAATCGGTGACCTGATTACTGTCTACTGGCAGGGCAAAGCCTACACCTACCGGGTGCAGACGATAAGCGAGGTTAGCCCGACCGACACATCTGTCGAGGCGCCGTCAGTAAATAACCAATTGACACTGTATACCTGCACGCCACTATGGACATTGAAGAATCGGCTAGTGGTTGTGGCCAGTCTGGAGACAACTAGATGAAAGAATGGCATCGCACGATAATATTGATGATTCTACTTGCTACCGCCATCGGTTTTATCATCTACTTACGCACCGGCTATGAACAACAGGCCATACAAACCCTAGGTTAATCAATAGCAAGCCTCTGGCCTTAGACGCCGGTCTCGAGTATAATCTCCTCCGTTGGTTGTTAGATATTGGGGATTAGCCAAGTGGTAGGGCAGTGGATGGCGCCTGCCCCAGCCTTGAGGTGGGGGATCCATCATCGGGGTGAGAATTGCCAGTGGCAATTCGCAGGCAACTTTTCAGATTTACGGCTATGACGGAAGTATGAAAATTGCGGGTGAGATGAGCTGACAGCTCATCGCAAGGACTATTGACTGATTTAAAACTTGTTTTAAGTAAGTCAAAGTCGGGACCGCAGAATGTGGTCGCCGAAGGTGACTCGGATCCCTCATTATTAACAATTCGAACCCGCTTTAGGGTAAAATAAAGCCAGATATTGGGGATTAGCCAAGTGGTAAGGCAGTGGATTCTGGATCCATCATCGGGGGTTCGAATCCCTCATCCCCAGCCATATAAAAATAACCTGCATTTTGTAGGTTATTTTTATATGTTTGAGATGATGGGCTACTAGAACCCCACGACAAAGTCGTTAAAAGGGTTCGGTGTAGCGAGGACGAGCACAGGAATTCATTCCGAGCACGCCGCAGCGGAAAAGGACGCTAGTCCGCCATCCCTCATCATTTACGTTTTCTCCGAGCACAGCTTTGCTGAAAAGGACGAAGTCCGCCATCCCTCACACCCAGCGATAACTTATTTTGCAAAAAAATAACACCTATCAAGGTCGAACCTTATATTTGAACCTTATATTTTTAATGTTTCTGACGTTTCTTCTATGCACAAGTTTAACAAGGCTGATAGGCCTAACATATTCGGCTATTTATGGTATTATATACGCGGTCTTTTGTTCCTTAACAATTTATAAAAATTATAAAAACAAATTTGGCCATGCCTATTTGAGACCTTAGGTTTTCAAATGTGCAAGCATTACGCTATAGCTGCAGTTCCTACTAGTAAGGAGCAGTAAAAATGAAACAAAAAATTAAAAGCGGTATAGTCGCATCAATTTTTGTGGCCGTTACCATCGTAGTACCGATTACCATGTCACCACCAGCTGCAAATGCAGACTCGGAGACAACATTTACATCTGTCAACATCGTTGTTGATGGCACAGGTAAATGCTTATTTAGCAGTTCATCAACTCGCTGCAACAACTACACTGATAAACAGTATGTTTGGCTTAATGGAGGGCCTCAGGCTACTTCGCTTAGCGATGGTACATACTTCTTTGCTGTTGTTGCATTAAGCGATCGGACTGCACCAATCGATGGTATGTTAGACACTCTGTCCGACCTTAATCCAACATCTAATACGGGTGCTGGTGATAGTTGGACGAATCGAGTCTTTACAGTAGATAACGGAGTCATTTCATATAAAGGAACTCACTCTACTACCAGTAACCGCATTCGATTGATGCCCTTCGACACTACTACAACTCCTGGGGGTGTATACGACCTAGCAGTTTGTAAATTGCCGACTGGAGCAACTAGTCAAGCAAACGTTCAAATCGGTGACTGCAAGTACGATTCTTTCAGAATTGCACAGCCAATACCAATACCAGCAGTAGTCAGCCCTACGATAGTTAAAAGTGCCCAAGGCAGCTACACTCTGACATACGTTTGGAAGATAGTTGAAACAACTAGCAATACTCCAATCAATCAGAATAGTGATAAAACTAAGTTAAACTACACGATCTCTGTGTCACGTGACAACGGAACGCCTAGTGGATACAAAGTAAACGGAACTATCATTACGAACAACCCAAATCCAGTGAAAATAACTGGCGTAACCATAACCGATCAGCTGAGCAATGGCACAGTCTGTACGGTCACTGGCGGAGTTGGCGCAACGTTAGCCCCGGGTAAAAACTTATTCCAATACAGCTGCACATTAAGCAGTCTGCCAGTTGGACAGTTGAATAACATAACTACTACTGTTTGGCCTAGCCAAACTCTTAGCAATGGCGCAGCTCTAATTGGCGGATTCGCTAATTACACTGTTTCAAATATTACGTTCACTAAGAACGTTATAGATGGTTGCTTAGAAGTAGATCGTAATGCG
>JAYVVJ010000079.1:0-18090 GCA_043787015.1 Candidatus Saccharimonadota bacterium
GTTTATGGAACTAAAGTCCATGAAGTAACTTCTGGCGCTTGGATCTGGGCTCGATTGCAGGCTCGTAGAGATCAACTACGGGGGATAAAATGAAGCCAATGACCCCAACTGAAGTCCAAACGCTTAAGGCAGAAAACGTTCCTGATTTTGTTATCAAAGCAGTGAATTACTTCCTTGTTAAAAACAATCATGGTCAGAGTGCTATTGTTATCGTACAGACTGACCTTGTAGAACATATTTGCGCTAACAATTGTGTCTCACGAGAAAATCTCTTTAAAGAACATATGTTGGACTTTGAAGGAACCTACCGTAGTGCTGGCTGGAAGGTTTCGTACGACAAGCCAGGCTACAACGAAGTCTACGACGCACATTGGATTTTCCGAAGCAATTAAAAATCTAGGAGTAATAATGGAATTGCACGAATCACTTGAACAAGAAATCGCAGCTGAACGTGTTCGGGCCTTCGCGCACCCTTCACTCCCCCTTACTGGCTACAATTATACTGAGACTACTCAGTTTGATAGACTCTGGAATGACATCAATAGTCAGTGCCGTGGTCTGATCCTGGACCCTCATCGAGTAATCGCCCGTCCTTTCGGAAAGTTCTTCAACTACGAAGAACTAAACGAACAAGAGCGTCAATTCACTCCAAATGACATTGAGACCATCAGCACGAAGGAAGATGGCTCGCTAATCATCGCCTTCTACTATCATGGTTGGCACCTCTGTACCCGAGGATCATTCACCAGCGACCAAGCGATTCTGGCAAAAGAGATCTGGGACGCAAATCCCAAGTTCTTGCTCGCAAATACAGGGTGTACATACCTGTTTGAACTCGTAGGTCCAGGCAATCATAACGTCTGTTACGCTTACACGAGCACTCAGCTCGTCTTACTGTCCATTATCCAGACCCAGAATGGATATGAGTTCCCTCGACAGGGCGTTGAAAGATACGCTGAGATCTTTGGAATCAATATTGCCAAAGAATGGAAGTGGAATAATGATCTATTCGAGTACGTGAAGAACAACTCTGATCCTGCCTTTGAAGGACTTGTCATTAAGCTCAAAAGCGGTTTGCGCTTCAAGCTCAAGTCACAATTGTACTGTCAGCTTCATCGAGTAATGACTGGCACCTGGACGCCAAAGAGAACACTAGATCTCTGGGAGTCCAAGCGTTTCGGCCAATTCATCATCGACCCCAATATCCCTGATGAATATTATGCAGAAATCAATGTCAAACTCAACGAAGTACAAGTGCGCTATGATACCTGGGAGACCTCACAGCAAGCTCTAGTAAGACAAATGGCTACAGTACTTCTGTCGAATGAAGAACGCACCTTGCCTGAAATGCGTAAGTATCTGGCAATCAATTTCCCAGAAGGTCGGGCATATCTTTCTACGCTATTTGCCCAAGGCACTGATAATGATTTTGCGCCATTTGAACAAATCTGTTACGAACTATTTCGCAAAGAAGAGCTATGAATAAGGAAATCGCGGAAAAATGGGTAGCCGCTTTGCGAAGCGGCAAGTACAAGCAAGGAAGAGGGGCACTGAACAAGAATGATAGTTTCTGCTGCCTCGGAGTTCTCTGCGACATCAGTGAAACCAGTAATTGGAGGCGTTTTGTTGATGGCGTATGCGCATACAGTGTCGAAGGGGGCCGCCTTCCCAAATCAGTAAGTGATTGGGCAAACATCAGTCTGCACCCTACGGTAGGAAACACATCGCTGTCAATACTTAATGACAAGGGATTGTCGTTTCTTGAAATCGCTGATGTTATCGAAGAGAACTGGGAGGTACTTTAGTAGAGGGCCCTAACGGGCCCTCTTTTCTTGGAGGAATAATGGAATCAATTTCAATTAGCGAACTACACGACAAGGCTTTGCTCCCCAGGACTTGGTTTGCATGGGTACCTGAAACGTTCTTGACCAGTATTCCAGAGAATACTCGTGTAGCTATTAGTTGCCACGATGACATCTGGGTTGCAGTGAACGAACAAGATGAGGTAGTTGTTTCTACCGAAGATATCTCTGTTCAAACAATCGAATCTTCTAAGTCTGATGACGCTACGGTCAAGCGAATTTTCGCTATGTTGACCAGCGCAGTAGACGATAGCGACGATGTCGCTTAGTGAACTACGGTTCATGGCCAGTGAGTGTTAGCTGACTATAATAATGGAATGGATTGCTCAGTCCATACGATAAAGTAACGCAATGAGCTATTGAGGGTCGCAAGACCCTCAATTACCCTCTACTATGGACATAAAATGAGATTTCTAGCACTTGGTGACCTACACATTGTAAAATCACGTATGCACTTGCTTCCAGCAATTGACCAGTATTGTCTTAAGAACAATATTGATTTCGTGATGCAAGTCGGAGACTTTGGTCTACATTGGCCTGGAGAGCAATGTAAAGCCATGAAGTACTTCGACAAACGAGCCAGACAGCTTCGGCCAGGACCTCACTGGATAACCGTACTCGGCAACCATGATAATTGGAATGTCTTTGAGGAAAACCTTGCAGATGAAGCCGAAAAGCTCAATATACCTAAGGATGAAGTAAAGCTTATTCCTTACGCTCCTACTCTTTACGCTACTAATCGGCCAACATACCTGGAGCTACTAGGAGGTTGTCTATTTCTAGGAGGTGCCGTCAGCACAGACGCCGATCCAGTTTACCCATCAGGCTGGTCTAACGATTCTCGTTCAGGACGCGTAGAGAATGAGACTTGGTGGGCAAACGAAGCTCCTTCTTTGCAAGAACTGCAAATGTTCGTTGATTTATTGGAAGAAAAGAAACCAAAGTATGTCTTTACGCATGACGGTCCTGAATCTGGACATTACAGTCGAGGCGGCGGATTGTGTAAGAAAAGCAATCGCAGGTACGACGAAGTGAGCAGGGCTTACGAAACTATCTTAGCTTCTTCAAATCACCAGCCGCTGCATTGGTTCTTCGGCCATCACCATGAGATGACTTCAGATAAAACCTACAGAACAACGACTCATTGCTGTGGGCTTCACGGTGAAGGCTGGATAGTTGACGACGAAACAAATACTGTTACACCACTAACACCCAAGGATCTATGATTTTTTACTCCCGAGTTAAAAGCCGAACAGACCGCTCTTGTCGAAGCAATCCAGGAACAGAAGAACATTCTTCGATACAATATCCTAGACAATAGTGATCGCCAGAATCTCAACACAGCGCTTAATCTTAATAGCCTTCGCCTCCAAGAGCTAGCTGCTCTCGAAGAACTTGACAAGAGGCTTAATGATGTTGTGCCGCTGATCAAGACTTACTTCACTTTAAAGCCGAAGCTAATCGAGACTATTGGTCAAGCCGTCAACGAAGTACTTGACGTAGCTTTGCAAGTTGACGTACCTTTATGGGAAAAGTTCTTAAAGCGAAGCACAAAAAGCGCACGCCAAATTTACTGGGCTTACTTGGAGGAAGGTTTTAGCGAGAGCCAAGCCTTTGAGCTGACTACAAGTACTCTTGCGTCTCTACGCAGAACCTAAGTTCTTTGAAAAAGTAAGTTAGTGCGCCTTACGGCGCACTAATCAAAGGACTATGTCAGTGTAGTCAAAGACGGTTTTGCTTTTCAGCAACAATCGTTTAACGAGGGACAAAAGCACAAAACCCTGGAATATGGAATCAATCAATAAGGCAACATGGAGGCTTCGCGCTTCCAGGCTAAGCACTGTCGCTCTTTTTAGTAGCAATGTCTTAATTCCACCTATTAGATAAATAAAACGGCTAAAGGACAAGTTCCTGAGGAAACTATGCCGCATAGTGGGGAAGAATTCCTAAGCCCACAAAAGGTAGCCGATGGCAATAAGGTTCTAATATGTAAGCTTGAGCCATAGTGGGTGAAACACCAGCTATTCCCACACATTTTAGCCTCCATCTACGGAGCTGGTAGGGGATGTAGATTAATATTACCCTACGATAACCGGGAAATACATGCTACTGTTTCGGGGTCTTGTAGCCAAAAGAAAGACAGCGCTTTCCATGTCGGTGATAAGCTAGGCCGACTCATTACGTTCTTGACAGCAAGATAATAAGGGTGACGAGTGCCTTATGAAGAAGCCAGTAGCTCTGGCAAAAACAGTCCGAGAGCCTCAGTAAGGGCCGGTTAGTGAACCCGTTAGTCTCGTAGCAGGAGGGAAACCGGTGATTGCGAAAAGACATCACTATGGGGCATTAGCTCAGTCTGGTAGAGCACCGGCCTTTTAAACCGAGGGTCACTGGTTCGAATCCATTATGCCCCACCACTTTGGAGAAATATGGAACTTGAACAACGAGCAATTGCTTGTAAAAAATGGCGATGGATACCTGGCATGTTTACAGACGTAGGACTGCTAATAGCAGTCATCTTACATGATGGGGCTTGGCAGACAAGTAAAGGCAATTACTTGTATCCAAAATTGCCTGATCTTAACAACCCAGCAACCATTGGATGCTTACTGGCGTTAGTCAGAGAAATGTACTTTGACAAAAAGAAACTTTGGAACGGTTATGTTGAGGTCCATCGCGACCACCGACTTATCTTTAATGTCGACCAATTTGGACATGATAAGCAAGGTGGACTTATTACCTATAGCGTCGGAAACGGCCAAACAGAAGCTGAGGCGCTTGTGTCAGCTTTGGAAAATTGGAGGACCTTTGTATTTAGAACTAATTCTGGCACTAGCTGAAATTCCTACGCCTATTGAAACAGAACCTACAGATAACTACGAGTCATTGCCAGTCTATGATGAAGTAGATCTGGATACGCATCTACATAATGATAAACGACCAATCGTATATCATACCAAGCCTAATAGAGCTCAACGTCGAAAGAAGTGAATGAACTATTTGTCAATGGGGTCTAACTAGCTTATGAGACTTTCATATAATGAATGCACAAAAGTCCACCTGTATGTTAGGTACGCAAGTACTATGGCAAAGGGTCGGACTTTGCCCAGTCTGTACACTGAAGAAAGAAAATGATCGTCTTCAAGCGATCATTAACCAATGCGAACTTAAAGTACTTATCAACCAAGACAAAAGTCAAAACCCTTGGAAGGATGGAGAAAATGACACGATACATCATTACTCACGACAATCATGGTGGGCACTGGCCCCTAGAAGACATCGAAGATGACGAGACGGAAGAGCTTGCTCCGCCCGTGCAGACGCCTGTACGTCTTCGAAAGGATCCCTTGGATCTTTACTCGTTCACAGGTATTTGAGACAAGGGAGTATGGTGCAACTGGCGACACAACGGCCTTAGAAGCCGTGGGACATTAGTCCTTGTGGGTTCGAATCCCACTACTCCCACCACTTTACAACATTAACCTACAAGGTTAATATCACTTTGGGGATGCAATGGTTTCGACAGGGTAGAAAGAGACTTAGTGGCGTGTAGACTGAGAAACGGTCTTTAAACTGTGCAAAACAAGATAATTGCCAACAACAATGACTTCTTCGCGTCCGCTCGGATGGCTGCGTAAGCAGCAGGGCTTCGGCTCTCGCGCTTTGTTAGGAAGATGATTCCGAATCTAGCAAGGTGTAATTTAGGATCCTAAGGTAAGTACTGCCAGACTCTTATGAGTACTTACTATAGATTATCTGAAGAGGTGACGGGAGCCAAAGGCTTCATAGTTGGTCTGACAACTCAAAAAGCAGAAACGCACGTACCTACGAAGTTAATGACTATTTTGCACGCGGATTCGATTTCCGCCATCTCCACCACCTTGACCTGATCGTCTCCACCGGAGAATTATGCCTAGCAATCCACTTGAAGCAACCTCATATTGGTTCGACAAAGAAGGCAATGAATGCCAAGCTCCACTATTTCCCAATGGCGTCTCCGACGAAGACGATTCCAACGATTACAGCGACTGTGACGAAGATGATTCAGATCCTGACAGTTCTCGTGGATGGGATGTCGGAGATGATAAATACGCATAACGGAGAACATCATGTGGACAAAGATCACAGACACCGAACCACCTCTCGGGGAAGAAGTCTTACTATTTGATCAGAAGAAAAAAGGTGACTTTATTTTTCTCGGTACTCGAATCTACGAACATCCCGGAAGTTTCTACGAATGGGAAATTGACGACTGGCCCGGCGGACATCCTACCCACTACATGAAGATCCCAGCTCCACCAGTTCGCGCATGAACTCGACACGAATACCATATTACTTTCTACAGAGCAACCCATCCCCAAAAGACTTAATATGAATCTCAATAGCGAATTGGATCTATATCTATGGCTCGAAAAGAAATGGGTTATAAGCTATCTTCTCTCGACCGACAAGAGATCGCTAAAACTCTCTGGCCACTGATCGATAACAAGCAAAAGTCTTGGATCGACATGGAAGAATATGGTCGTCGCCATCCAGATAATGGCGAAAACGATGCCCTCGATCCATGCGGATACGGCAATCAACACGGATGATAATGCGCTTGTCTCTAACGCAGTTTTAGGTCTGAGACACAAAACCTAACCTTCGGGAACGTAGCTCAGAGAAAGAGCAGGCTGATGTGTCGCAAGATATATTTCAGCTGTGTCGTTGATTCAAGTCCAACCGGCCCCACCATTTGCTTTGACTCATAGCTCAGTTGATTAAAGCGCCCATCTCATAAGCGGGATGTCCCTGGTTCGAATCCAGGTGAGTTTACCCTTTAATCGGAGACAGTGTAATGTCACTAATATCTGCAAGAATTACCCATGGAATTAGCCAAGAAGGAAGTAAGCTTGTCACCGTGCAGGCGAAAGGATTGGTTACAGAACCTTATCCGAAGTCCTTCTAATACAGCGACGGCATCGTGTCATGACGTGATCGACTTACAGAACCTGCTGTAACACTGCCGAAAAATATTCAGAAGTTTCTTGCGAAGGAGGACGCAATCATATGTGTCTTTGGTTTTGCGAGCGGCTATGCAGAGATCATTCTGCATAGTAGTGGTCCAGAAGAATATATCTGGCACCAAAGTTAAAAACATTTAGGGCCTATAACTCAGTTGGTCAGAGTGTCAGTCTTATATACTGAAAGTCCTAGGTTCAAGTCCTAGTGGGCCCACCAATTCAGTTTAATCCCGCCGACCAATAGGTTCCATGGCCAGTAAATGCTGTTCGATCCAACGTGGAATTACACGCAGGGCCATTGCGGAACGGCAGCTACCTATTCGTCAAACTGAGGAAAGCAAACCTCATTAAAAGCTCGCCTATTCGCGTGCATATCTCAGCGCAAAAGAAATAGGATTATGTTAAAAGCTTGTGACCCGCGAGTTAAAGAGATATAGGGTACTTTCTCTGAAGTATAAACAGAGTGGTGGAGGCGAACGATCTCGTTCGCCCCGTGACGCAATGCGTTGAACAGAGGACAAAGACACAAAACCTCTTAATTTCTGGAGTAATATGGACTTGTTTATTATCCGCGGACTGCCCAATAGTGGCAAAAGCACTTTGGCAAAAATACTAGCTCCTAAAGCAAACTATAGTGCAGATGACTGGTTCGACATTCAGGCTCAACGTGAAGGTCTGACTTATGTTCAAGCCTTTGCTAAGCACAGGCAATACATTGGCCGCGCTCACGACTTCTGTCGCACTGGAACTGAATTGGCTCTAATGACTCGTCAGCCCCTAGTTGCTGTAGCTAATACATTTACAAAAACAAGTGAAATGACAGAGTATCTGAATTTGGGCAGGGCTCATGAATATCGTACTCATGTCATTACCATTGAGAAAAATCACGATAACGATAACGGACACAATGTACCCGACGAAACAGTGGCCAAGATGGCTCAGCGCTGGCAACACCTCGATAAGAGATTCCGATGTTAGGAACAGTAATCGACATAAATGGTAAACAATCGCTTTTGCTCCTAAAGGTAGGAGAAGCGTGGCTAGTTCACGAAATCAGCACTGTCCCTATCGTACAGAACGATACAATCTCTATGCTTTGTGCACCAGAATCAGTATTCTTGGGTCAAAGCTATAGTCTGAGTTTAGTCAAAGAGCATACTGTCGTAACAGTCGTGGATGACGCCGAAAACACAACTCGTAATTTGCTTTACGATCCCAATGTTTCTCGTTTTGTAATCCAATTGCTACAAGCATTTCAAATCAGTGCCCCTCCTTGGATTACCGAAGAGACTAAGAGTGACTTGTTAGATTTTCTCCGCTGGAGAAATGGTGAGGTTCCTGATCTTATCCGTCGACCATAACAGGTAAAAGATCTCGGAGTAGTACGACGTTAAAGTACAGAGAGGGCGACCTCTCGCATGGGGGTATGGTGGAATTGGCATACACGGAGCCCTTAAAAGGCTTTGCCGGAAGGCTTGTCGGTTCGAGTCCGACTATCCCTACCATTAATATAGACCTTGATATGGTCGCCTTTACAGAACGTGTGTAAAGAGAATTAGTATGGTGTAACACCTGAATGTTGCGATGAGCATTAACTAGCACATTCTAACTAATTTATCATAAAGGGGTTAATGCTAACCCCTTTATTTAACTACACAGGAGGTTAAATGAATTCAAGTCAGCTTCTAAATCTACACAAGTATCTTCACGATACTAAGATTAAGTTCGTGACGTATGATGGTATGAGAATGCCTATCTCTGTAAACAGGACTGGCGTGCGTTTTCTAATCATCGAAGGCACTAAATACATTCAGCAGAATCCCAATAAGGATACTTCCTGGGCCAATATGGCTAAGCAAGGTCATACTATTACCTGGGGGATTAAGCCTGGAAAATGGGACCTGATTGTGGATAACGAAATCAAGGTTTCTTCAAATGACTAGATTCCACATTCGTGAAAAGATTAGGATGATTCCGGTACTAATCGCAATCATCGTTAGTTCTATTATGATCGTTAATCGTCCTATCAATTATTAAAATGGAGGGGTGGTCGAGTGGTCTATGGCGCCGGTCTTGAAAACCGGAGAACTGCAAGGTTCCGTGGGTTCAAATCCCACCCCCTCCGCCACATTAGAGGTACTTATGTTCAATCGTTTACATGGCCAACAAGCGTATAAAGACGTTAGATGGGTTGAAATTTTAGATTTCTCTTCTAATAAAGAAAATGAAAAAGATCGAGAATGGATTGCAACTAGACCGCATTCTAATTATCAATGGACTCATTGTAAATCTATTAGAATTTCTTCTAATGAAGAAATTCTTAAATTAATTACTCGTAGAACTAAGTTATTAGAAGAACAAGAAAGAGATGATTATTACGAAAAAGCATTAGTAGAATTCCAGAAATACAACTGCAATGTAACAGGTCTTCACCCTTGTAAGACTTTTGATTATACTGTTAATCCAAGTAAAGATGGTGGCCTTTGGTTAGGCCCAGACGACAGACTTTCTACTATTAGAGATGATCAATTAATGCATTTCTACTTACAAGGCCAACGTCAAATGCAGCTGAGATTAAAACAGATATCTATTATAGAGAATCTTCTCACTATTGCTGCTAAAGATCGATTGCCTAAACTAGAACAAAATACTAAAAAAACTATTCAACAAGTAGCTAATGTAAATCTTTTAGGTTTAAATATGTTCTTTAACATTGAATTTATTTATAGTCATTCTAACACTTACATAAATGCATGGCACTTAGTATATATGATGGATCAATACCAAGTTAAACTAATTGAAGTCATATGACATATATTCAATTACTTCCTGTAGATAAAGGTTGGACACACGATCTATCATACAAAATTGCAGACTATTTAGTCGAAATCCATGATAGACACATAGATACATTGGCTGTTCCTGCTTCTATAAGAATCATGGCTATGGTTCAAGAAGCTATTGACCGCCAGACAATTGGGGTTAAAGAAGGTAGAAAACAACGAAATCTACCTAACGCTTATGCTATTTTGGAAAATATCCACAAGAACAGAGAACTATCTATCCAGATGCTAAATCATATCGATAGACTGTTTTCGAACATAGAAGACAAAACACAAGCATAATGCTTGTGTTTTAATGGAGGAACATGCCAGAAGGCACACTGGTCTACGAACCCAAAATACTTGCTTCCGGAAAGACACGAAAGACGATCATTCGTAAACATGCTCGCGCAATCCTTCCATGCCTACAACCATATGCTGAGTTACTCTCTGAAAAATCACAAGGCATGTTGCTTGCAGAACAACTACCTACGGAAACTGATCTCAATGAACTTATGACAATTGCCTTCCGTCTTTCACGAAAGAACGAAGACTCAGGCTTGACATTTGCTTTAAATGCTTTAGAGCAAGATCTAATCATTCCTTCCAGAAAAAGCTCTGTTAACTGGGCTATTCTTAAGGTTGATCCTGCTCTGGTCTCTTCTGAATTAGAGAATCTTAAATCCGCGGGTATAAACATTAGTGGCTCAACATGGGGTCCACACATCAGCGTTATCAGAGGAGAGCAAGTAGATAGCACATTGTGGAGTAGTCGCCCTAGAGAAAACGAAATCTTTTCGTTCGAGAAGCTTCGCTTTAAAGCCCATAATGGTTACTATTGGTACGATATCCGATCTTCAGAGATTGAAGACTTCAGGGTATCATTAGGACTAGCTCCTAAGTGCCACATACCATTTCATATCACTATAGGTAAGCGTCAGTAACTCGCTTACGCTCGTACGCTCAAAGGCGTATATAGTAAGTTTCGCACCTACTTGAAGTCGAGTAAATTACATGACACGCCTTTGAGCGTACGATTGCTTTTACTAAGTCTATTGATTACGACTGAAAATTAATCAAATTCTTCTTACTGAATTGAGTAAGATAGCATGTTATGGCGAATCAAGACTACCTGCTTCCTGGGAATAGGAGGATACCTGCTGGTGGGGATATCACCAGCTTTGCCCTTATAGCTCAGTAGGTAGAGCCCTAGTTTTGTAAACTAGTTGTCGGCAGTTCGAATCTGTCTGGGGGCACCACTTCATGTTAGAGACGCTATTAGTACTAATCGTACTTAAATCACTGTTTAGAATCAAACCTCAGGAGGATATATGGAATTTTTTGCACTCAGCTATCGTACGGGCGCCCGCAAGCGCGATGTCCTTGATTACTTCCGCGACGAGGCCGAAGCAAAGGCCGTAGCAGAGTCCCTGGACGCCGATAGTGCTCCAGAAGTCACGGCCATCACTGTCTTCGAAGGTACCGCTACTGCCTGGCTGCTCAATCGTGATCAGCGAGCCCGCGAAGCCATCTTGGCTAAGCTCAATGATAGCGAACGGGCGCTACTAGGCCTCTAAATGGCTAAAGCAGCCCGCGGTCAAAATGATGTGCCCATTGGTAGACATTGGGCAATCATTACTTTCGGAACCATGCTCATTCCAGGAGACGAACGAAGTCGCTCTAATCCTGGACATGGTTATCCTGAAAGTACAGTGATAACAACAGACTACACAGTGTATAGTACTGAAGAATGGTTAACGGAAATTAACCGTACAGAAGCAGTTAGAAGCTACTATAAAAGAGACTACACTGCGCTTGTAGCGGAACGACCAGTAATTTCTGCTACTGTTGAAGTCAAAGTAGCTCTATCTTGATCAGATGCTGGACAACTGGTACTATTGTCCGAGCAATTGATGAATTCAATGTTACAATGATTACAAATAACTAACATGTTGCTCCTTAGGGCTTATAGTGAAAATGGATATAACGCGAAGTTTCTACCTTTGAGATAGGGGTTCGAATCCTCTTAGGCCCACCATATCATAGCATACAAGTTCGAAAACAACTATTGTGCTCTAAGGATTATAGAGTATAATTAGCACTACAGACTTATGCAATAACTGTAAACGATTGTATTGGAGGATCATGAAAGTTCTTAATGCCCGTCAGAGTCAAAAGCAAGCTTGGATTAGAAAGGTCTTATGCAAGACAGCCCCCGGGACACCTCCAATAAATGGTTGTGGCTCAGAAATAGAGATTAGGGACTCAGACGTATTCACAAAGCAAATGACAACTAATCAAATGATTGGCCATACGTATCATTGGCGATGTCCCGTCTGCCAGGCCAGCAACTACCTCCTCGTGAACGATCTGCCTGCTGTCAAAGTCATTTCAGAAGAAGAATATCTAAAGAAGCTCCGTACGGAAATAATCATCGAGATTGCGCAACTACATCCAAAGGAAAAGCGCGGTGATGTCGTTACAGACATAGGTAATGACCTTTCTTTAGATGATGCCATTATCACCAGTATTCTGACAGATAATAGACTTCTATGACACATAGAGACCTTTGTATCTTAGTCGCCCGATACTTCATAGACCAGCCATGGTGCTCGTTGACAGGCTGGGAGATAACTTATAATCGTGGCTTTGCCGACGTTATAGCTATTTCCCTAAAGGACAAAGGTCTCACTCAAAGAATATGTGTTGCGGAAGTCAAGAGAACAAGAGCAGATCTGCTTTGTGATTTAAAAAAGCAGAAAATGCTTAAATACGAAAAAGGCAGTACTCACTGCTATTTAGCCGCTACACCAGAAGCACTGCGGCTGAACAAAATTACCGAGAAAGAATGTCTTGAGGAACTGACAAAACTAGGACTCCCCAATCTTTGGGGAGTCCTAGTAATAGGCGCACCTATTCGATGTATTCGCTCTCCAAGAAAAATAAACGATTTCAATATTCTACGAAATAGAGCGCTAACTAAGAGTATTGCAAGATCTCATATGTACAGGATATTAAATGACAACCGAAGCACTATATCAGATACTGAAGAAGCGCATAGAAGGAATGGATCTGACTAACCTAGGTGACAGAATCTATACAGCAGAGTACGACAAGGCATTAGCTGAATACTACATTTGTCAAAATGAAAGGACTATGCCTTTGGCTATTGCTGATGTCCGCGAAATGGAGACTAAAGTCAAAAATCTTCTTACAGAACATCTCTTTAAACAACTGCTAGGAGATCAATTTTGATACCAGTAGATTTTAACCTTCCATTTAGCGTCCCAGAAACAACCATTTTATTCGGATTAAGTGGCTCTCGTGCCTATGGCACAAATACACTTACATCTGATACAGACTTTAAGGGAATATTCGTTCCTCCCCAAGATTATTACCTAAGTCCATTTAAGAACATTGAGCAAGTTGGCTGGAAAATAAAAGACGGCACCACACATATTGGCTCAGCTCTAGACTCTATTAGAAACGCTGAAGAAGAAGGAGCTATTTTCTCGTTAGAAAAGTTCTTTTTATTGGCTGCTGCATGCAATCCAAACATTGTAGAATTACTGTTCACAGATGAAGCTCATATTCTGCAGAGAACGGACGCCGGCCAACAGCTAATCAAGCACAGAGGACTGTTCTTGTCACAACGCGCAGGCAGAACCTTTACTGGTTATGCTATGAATCAGCTTAACCGTATCAAGCTACATCGCAGATACCTGTTAGCACCTCCCGACCATAGACCCTTGCGTTCAGAATACGACTTACCAGAACTGCCTACGTTATCTGATGATCAATTAGGTGCTCTAAAAGCATTTATAAGAACTAACTTAAACGCTATAGCGCCATGGCTATTGGACGCTGACAACCAGCACAAAGCAGCCTTCTGGGAAAGTCTAGTGAATATAATTGCTCTTTACGAGAATCGTCCCGAAAACCAATTCGACCCCAATCGTGACAACTGGATGCTTGTCGAAGAAAACATCGCAGAGCAAATTTGCCTACAGATGTCCTTCGATACCAATTTCGTAGAGTACGTCAAGCAGGAAAAGCTTTACAGTCAAGCACTATCAGAATGGAATAAGTATAACGAATGGAAAGCTAATCACAATAGATCAAGAGCTGATTTGGAAGCAAAGCACGGATACGACACTAAGCATCTTATGCATTTAGTACGTTTGCTCCGCATGGGCAATGAAATACTTACCGAAGGTAAGTTGCTTGTACTCCGCCCAGATGCTGCTGAACTGTTAGCAATCAGAGACGGAGAATGGTCTTATGACTATGCTGAGAAATGGGCACAAGAGCAAGTAGACACTATCTATGACATTCTTCGTACCAACAAGTGTACGCTGCCAAAGGTACCCGATCAACAAGCGCTAGAAACTCTTAACCAAGATGTCCTGAACATCCATTGGAACAGCAAATGAATTTTCTTTCATATTTCGGTATTCATACGCACGAGTATATTGAAGTAAACAGAGTTACAGTCCAAGGAATATCTCTCAAATCAGCTAAGAATATCTCTACAGATGATCTGCTTATGATTCAACATGGCAAGATCGAGATCGAGCTGAAATGTGAGATCTGTGGAGACATCCAAGTCCGTACACTAACCAGAGGTGTCTAATGGTTAATATCAAGTTTCCAAACCAAATCAAGACCATTCGTGGGCTACGTACTTCAGGTCGAGAAGTCAAAATGTTTCTCTGTACTCATCCTTGCGCCCCACGGCGTATCGTATTGATTACAGGTTCTGCAAGTGGCTACGAGGCCCAGCATTACTGGCAGTTTCTGGAAGAAACAAATGACGGCTGGAAGCTTAAACTAAACGTACAGCTAATAGAAGATGGCCAGGAGACTTATCATGACATCACTGATAGCTTTACACTCAACGTGGAGATCTGAGGATAAATGTATAAAGCATTAATTACAACATTACAAATCAAGCCTCACCCCAAGGCAGACCGCCTAGAACTTGCTATTATTGATAGTGGCGAGCAAGTAGTCATTGGCAAGGGCACTCATCAGAACGGCGACAAGGTCCTTTATTGCGCCGAAGGCGGACAACTCAGCGAAGAGTATTGCCACAACAACAACGAATATCGTGAGAATCACGGCATCAACAAGGATCCAGGAAAGTACGGCTTCTTCGATGAAAAACGTCGCATCAAGATCATTCAGTTAAGAGGAGAAGTGTCTAATGGATACATTATTCCATTTAACGCCTTCGACTGGCTAGGTCCAAATGACCTAAACTCTCTATCCGTAGGCACTGAGATCGATACAGTCAACGACCACGTGTTCTGTGAAAAGTATTTCACACGTGCAACTCGTGAGCGTATGAAGGGCATCAAGAATTCTCCTAAGTCAAGAATCAAGATCAAGGGTTTCGAGAAGCATTTCGATACCTCACAGCTTGCTCGTCACTACAAGAGTATTCCTGAAAACGCCGTCTTCTACATTACGGAGAAGATTCATGCGACCTCAGGTAGAACCGGTTACCTGACTTGTCAGTATACAAAGCCTCCAGTTACTTGGTGGGAAAAGCTCCACTTCAAGTTCATGGATTTAATCGGTAAACGTCAGACTACGGACATTGAAGGCGACTTCCTTGTCAGTGGGTCACGCAACGTAGACTACAACCCACTGCAGCCTGTCGAGTACACGAACTATCGTAACACTGCTCAGGAACTCTTCAGGGGTAAGTTACACTTAGGGGAAACAGTATTCTATGAGCTTTGCTATACTGGCCAGAACAACACCGCTATTCAGAACTCCAGCATCAACAAATCAGAAGAATTCGGCAAGCAGATTACAAAGCAGTACGGCGAGCACATTCAGTACACTTACGGCGTAAAGCCTAACGAAGTAACGGTCTTTGTTTATCGTATTACTCAACAGACAGGTTCTACTTGCCTAGAACTTTCTACAGCTCAGATTCAGAAGAGAATTCGCGAGATGTATGAGCCACGTATTGTCTTCGTGCCTTGTGGAGCGCCTTTCACAGACAAGACATTGATTCATCAAAAGATCAAGACCTTTATTGGTGGCGGTCAGTCACTACTAGCTCGCCATCCCATGGAAGGTATTTGTCTACGCATTGAACACCCCAATGTTCCTGCGAACATGAGTATTCTGAAGTTCAAGACAGACGTGTTCTGTTACCTAGAAGGTATTCAAAAGAATGATAATAACTACGTAGATCCTGAAGAGATCAGCTAAGGGTGGGCCTAACGGCCCACCCATTTTAGGAGGTACTATGAATAAGGAAATCGCGAAACGCTGGGTAGCCGCTTTGCGAAGCGGCAAGTACAAGCAAGGAAGAGGGGCACTGAACAAGAATGATAGTTTCTGCTGCCTCGGAGTTCTTTGCGACATCAGCGAACTTAATACTTGGGTGGCAAGTAATACTAACACAGAAGGGTACGACGGTGAACAAGGAGTTCTCCCCGTACAAGTAATGGAGTGGGCTGGTATCAAAAGCAGTGTAGCAGACTCACCTGGAGGTTCTTTGACGTCGCAGAATGATACGGGCGCTTCTTTCTCTGAAATCGCCAGTATCATTGAAAAGCACTGGGAGCAACTATGAATATCGCTATTATCGGCACAGCCGGCCGCAAAGAAGATGGCCCTAAGCTTAATAAACAAGTTTACGACACGATGTATGGAAACCTTTTATCCGACATCTGGGGCTATTCGATAGATACTAGACATCTCGTCAGCGGTGGGGCTGCATGGGCAGATCACCTTGCTGTCAGGGCGTTTTTGGATCTACATACAGCGTCACTAGAGCTTCACTTTCCTGCTCCTTGGGCTGGCGCCAAGTTCGTAGAGTCTGGTCATATGCTATGCCCAGGCAAGACAGCGAATTACTACCATGCGCTTATGTCCCGAAAGCTAGGTATTAGCTCACTAAAGGAGATTCAAGAAGCAATTGACGCTGGCGCCACATATACTGTTAGTAACGGATTTCATCTACGTAATAAACTAGTCGGCAAAGCCGACATGCTTGTAGCGTTTACTTTCGGTTCCCATGGTGGGATCTTCGGAAACGTAGACTCTAAAACCGCTGGACTTAAAGACGGAGGAACAGCCCACACTTGGGACAATTCTAGCGCCAGCATTAAAGTTCACCGATGCCTCAATGACATTAGATAAAAGACAAATCTTTCTACAGATTCATAAAGCCTTGCAGACAGAACAAAATCTAATTATCATAAACGGAATTCCTTATCCAATTTTACGTAATGGATTACCGTCTGTACTGTGGGACAATAAGTTATTTGTCTTCCAAACTCAAAACTCCAATACCCTTTACGGCAGGCTAACTGAGTCTGGTCATCCTGTGACTTATATCAAGCGCACTGGTGAAAAATGGGGATACATTATCGATAACATAATAGTTGACCCTTTGGGAGAAGCTTAATGTACCCATTGTCAAAAGAGACAAAGCCTGCAGCTGGTTTCCGAATCTTTAGTATGTATCGTATTTCCGATTCATCTAAAGTTTCCGGCACAGGTTATATCTTACATGGTGTGATCTTTCCAGATCTAAAAGTAGTTGTCCAATGGACTTGCTCTCCAGATCCAGGAGATACTCAAATTAAAGCTACATTTGAGAAATTCCTAGATACTCATGTTAAATCTCATCTAACTAACGATACCATTATCTCTTTCCAAGACGGAGAGAGATGGTTGTATAATGAACAATATCCTGAAGGATATAGTTTATGAATCTTCTTTCAATTAACATTCAAACACAAAATAAAAAGAATGGTTCCTGGAAGACACTTGCAACAATTGAGCGTAAATTTACCATAATAAAAGTGCCATGGAAATTCCTTTTCTGGAAAGGTACTGAAGAGAAAAAAGAATACGAACCAGAACATGATCTCCGTGAAAGGGCTTGGATAATGGCTCAAAACAATAGTGAAAAAGTCCGACTCGTCGGAACAATTCTTACTATAGGAGAATGGGACGAGGGGTTTAAATACAATACTATTCTATGGATAGATAATAAGTGGTATAGTTAGCATTCCTAATGGCGGAATAGGTAGACGCAAGAGTGGTCAAAGCCAATACGAATAGGGCGAAGTGGTGACACCCGCTTTCTAGTTCACGATTAAAACTACTGCTATACATTAACTAGTTAATGTATAGCGTATGGATTCGAGTCCCATTTAGGAATATTTTGATCTTGGTTGCTCCTTACAGAAACATGTAAATCGTCCTTAAATATAGTTTAACTGACGTGAACTAACATGCTTCTTTTAACATCACCGAACCCTGGTGTTAGCAACAGCTGAAGTAAAAGTAAGCGGACGAATAAGCGAGGTCCAATAACGAAGGGACGTGAAGACCTCCACCAAGATCAAACGCGCGCTTAGCTCAGTTGGTAGA
>JAYVVJ010000080.1:0-3521 GCA_043787015.1 Candidatus Saccharimonadota bacterium
CTAGCGCAGAAGCGCCTAGATACTTTACTGATAGTGGAAGACTGCCAAGTTTCTCAATTCCTGAAATAGACTTGTCACCTAATTTCGATTCATTCATTATAACATTTTGCCATAACTAGAGTATTTTGTCAATAAAATAAGTCGGGCACCGAGTTTTGATACCTGGTGTTAACCAAGTGGGCGCCCTCACATAGCAACCACGGTCGCTATAAATATTGGAATCCCTGAATGAAATTATTCAGATAATCATTCGCTCGGCGGGGAGTTTTTGAGGCTCTACCCGACTAATTACATTATAGAGGGTTTAGGGTACAGGGGCTAGGGTTTAGTGGTCACAACCCTGCGCCCAGTCCCCCAACCCCTAGCCTATGGCAATAAGTTCAAAACGCTTTGGTTTAAATTAGACAGAGTACTGCCTAGTCCGCCAGACAATAATAATGCAATCAATATGAAAAATCCGTAAGGCTCAACAGCCATCAGAAATCGTTGGACTGGTTCTGGAGCGAATGCATACAGGACTCTTGACCCGTCAAGTGGTGGTATCGGTATCAAGTTGAATACGAACAAGGCCACGTTAATCACTGTGAAGATTCCGAATGCAGTGGCTAAGAAGCTGCCTGCAACAAATACGTGACCAGCTAATATGGCGCCGATAATTGCTAATAACAGATTAGAAAATGGTCCAGCGGCTGCCACTAAAGCGCTGCCGAATTCATCATATTTCAATCTACTTGGGTTAAAAGGTACTGGTTTCGCAGCAAGTATAGGAAACTGGAATAGAACTATCGATATTATAGGCAGCAATACGGTCATGAATGGATCGATGTGCCTTAGCGGATTAAAACTAAGTCGCCCCTCGTCTCTGGCTGTAGAATCCCCAAGAAGATGTGCAATATAACCATGCATATATTCGTGAATCACAAGCGACACTACAATTGTGATAATTAAGATCAAAATATCGCTGGACGACAAATTACTTAGCATAGATTTAAGTATATCATCTTGTGCTGTTGACTTACGTGAACAAAATCGCTACAATAACAGATTGAATCTTCAGTAAATTTAGGAACCACTATGCAGAAATGTGAACTTACAGGCAAAGGCAAGCAATACGGCAGCAATGTCAGCTTCTCTCAACGCCACACAAAGAAAGTTTGGAGCCCAAATCTTCAGACTAAAACCTTCTTGTTTGACGGCAAGAAAGTCACAATGAAGTTAAGTACTCAAGCTATTCGTACTCTTAAGAAAAAGGGTCTAATGGCCCCTGTTGTTTCAACTAAATAACATTCTTAAACGAACCTCATAAGACCAGGTCTTTTTATTTCCATGGACATTCTAAGACTAATAAAATAATCTACCGCTTATCTGTTCTGGAACTACTAGATGCGAGTACACGAATTGGCTTGACTGACCTAGCGTGAACATTCGGTAGCGTACAAAGTTCCAGCCGGCGAACAGAAATACGTATAAGACTCGATCGTAGCCGCAGCGTAATTAGTGTAAACTGCCGTTCCAGCATAAGAAGTCTGGTAGGTACCGCAGTCGGTACCGTTCCATGAGCCACCACTGTTACAGTAAGTCGTATAGTTGTAGGTACCACAATTTGTACCATTCCAGGAGCCACCACTGTTACAGTAAGTCGTATACGAGTATGTTCCGCAGTCAGATCCATTCCAGGAGCCACCACTGTTACAGTAAGTCGTAGTGTAGGATGCGATTCCGCAATTAGAGCCGTTCCAGGAGCCACCACT
Organism: Candidatus Saccharimonadota bacterium; assembly: GCA_043787015.1. Taxonomy (GTDB): domain Bacteria; phylum Patescibacteriota; class Saccharimonadia; order Saccharimonadales; family UBA4665; genus JAYVVJ01. Next base: position 1,752 of record JAYVVJ010000080.1, read on the forward strand.
GTTACAGTAAGTCGTGGATGGAGTAGCGTCATAATAACAAGTTAAGCCGCTTAGAGTACCTCCGTTTGGACAGGAATACCCTACAGCTTGACCCCAGGTCAATTCATTAGCGAGACACGTGGCTTGATTCCATCCTGGCATTTCAAGGCAATAGTATGGACCCGTAGGAGTTCCTCCTGTAGCAGGGTAAGAGCACTGTGAGCCGCTTAGAGTACCTCCGTTTGGACAGGAAAATGTTGTGCTTGTGGCTGGGTATGGATAGTAGTTAGGGGTAGAACTTGAAGCTGGATATGGGTAATACGCTGTGCCGGTGCCTGTTGCTGGTGATGGGTATGAGGCTGTGCCGGTGCCTGTTGCTGGTGATGGGTATGAGTTCGTTACGTAACATGTACTGCCACTAGGTGAGCCGCCAGATGGACATGAATAACTAGAAAGGTAGCTGCCGCAACTGCCGGTGGCTGTACCTGTGCCTTGGTAGCTGCCGCTGCCGTTACAGCTATAATTTGGCGATGCCGAAGCAACATAGAGGATGATCGTGATAGCGGTGGCCGTCGGCGCGCCTGCGGCGTTTTTTGGTTGAACACTAAAGGTGTAGCTCGTGCCAGCTCCCGATGTTAGTCCAGTGAATTGATAAGATGTAACAGTCGGGCCTACATTAGCTTGTAGCACACCATCCTTGAAAACATCTATGCTGGCTACTGGAGCAGGCGTAGTTGAAGTGGCTAGGTTCCAATTAGCTGTTACGGCTGGTGCAGCTTGCGTAGTCGTTAAACCAGTGATAGGCACTGGGGCGATCATACTCCAATTACAAGTTGACGAACCGTCTGAGGAATTGACCCAAGAACTGCCGTTACAGACACAGATTTTAAATAGCAGCGACATCGCTAATGTGCCTCTAGCTGGTGCCGTACAGACGAATGGCGCGGCTGCATTGAGTTGGAATTTTAGCCCACCCCATGGTTCAATCACACCATTAACTATCAATTTAGATGTAGTACTTGGAGTAGCCATACCAATAGCCACACTGCCAGTACTGAGAGTGGTGCCGCTGCCATCTAGCCCGTTGCCATAAATAATATTGCCGATATTCAAAGTCTGAGTACTGGTAGGTGAAACTGCGCTAATATTGTAACCAAGAATTATGTTAGCCGAACCAGTTGTAAGATTCGAACCGGCATTATAGCCAATCAAGACGTTATTATCACCGCCCGTCTGGAGCGATGCCCCGGCCCGATAGCCGAACAAAGTTTCATTATTAAGGCTAGATAGGCCGTCGACACCTATACCGGCCTGATAGCCTAGAGCCGCATTAAGTGAACCGCTGGCATTGTATTGTAAGGTAAAGTCACCGACAGCCGTGTTGCTACTGCCAGTTGAATCAGCCTGCAGCACATAAACACCTATAGCCGTGTTGCTACCAGAAATATTAGACTCGAGTGTATGAGCTCCAACAGCGATATTGTTGTTGCCCATAACACTCAATTTGAGTGTGTTATAGCCTAGTGCAGTGTTGGCGGAACCGGTAAGATTGGCCTGTAGTGCATACAATCCGGCGGCCGTATTCGCATATCCAGTAGAGTTGTTCTGTAGGGCGCTGGCTCCTAATGCGGTATTAACATACCCGGCAGTGTTGTTCTGTAGGGCGCTGGCTCCTAATGCCGTATTGCTTGTGCCCCCCGCCGTATTATTCTTACCCGCATTAAGGCCAATAAAGATATTGGAGGTTGAGCCTGAGCTTCTGACTTCTAGGGTTGAGGTGTTGGAGCTGTT
>JAYVVJ010000081.1:0-3497 GCA_043787015.1 Candidatus Saccharimonadota bacterium
TGAATGGCACGGAAAATAATGATCTGCTCACTGGACTGAGCAAGTCCGCTAGCTAGCGAAGCCAAAGTGAACAATAAAATACCAGACAAGAAGACTTTGCGACGTCCGAACAGATCAGCCGCACGTCCTCCAAGTAGTAAGAAACCGCCAAAAGCTAGGGTATAAGCTGTAATAATCCACTGCAAAGTTCCCTGAGTCATGCCAAAAACATTTTGAATTGTCGGCAAGGCCACATTAACAATCGACACGTCTAATACGACCATGAACTGAGCCAGAGCCAGAAGAATTAATATCAGCCAGTGGCTAGTTTCGCCAGATTTTTTACTCACAATTTACCTTTAATTTTTGATACTATTAATTATATAGTATCACATTCCTTCACCAGTCATTCCAGCGAAAGCTGGAATCCAGACGAATCAATTAACATGTGTCATTGACCATGTAGCATAGATGTAGCAAGTAACAAGTATCATGTAGTCCGAATTTCAAATATCTGCTACATGACACATGCTACATCTATGCAACTTGTTAATTGTTACATGTCACATGAACTGCCTGGATCCCCGCGTTCGCGAGGATGACAAACATAAAAAAACTGCAGCCAACTTGCGCTGGCTGCAGCAAAATAACTTATTAAGTTATATCTTATTCTGACTTTTCGCTCATCATTGTAACCATTTTGTACAATGAGTAAACTGCAGCCAAACCTACTAGGTAGTATACGATCTTCTCAAGGCTATCACCTAGTTTTGCAACTAAATTGTAGTCTACGTTGATTCCTACTAGACCCCAGTTAAGGCCACCGATTACTATTAGTAGCTGTGCTACTTTATCTAATGCTGTCATTTTCATAGAGCCGAACTCCTTATTTGTTAATAACATTTTTGAGTATAAGCGCTTTAAATCACGGAATCAAGAGGGATTATACACAGCCAGTTTAATTAGACAATAACGCCTGATTCACGGAATCTATCTCTTTCCCTATCGAATTTATCTCGTTCGCCTCGCACTGTTGATAATCCACCCTCAACGGCTGCGCGTTTTAAACGATGGGAAGTTTCATGACTAGAAATCAGGTCGTTCAAATATTGCCCAGTAAGCTCAGAAGAATCACGCCAATCGAAGTTTCCTTCACTATTCACTAACCTATGAGAGTGTAGTTTTTTAACTGAATAATCTTCGACCATGTTTTCATGCGTACCATCGTGTGTCTCGCTTTTAGAATGAATTTCTTCAGCAATTTCATGTACTTTTTGATCGAATCCGTTCGTGTCTACAAACCTATTAGAACCCGAGACAACATATCCCCCCTGCTCAACTATCGTGGCATCTACAAGTAAATTCTTAACAAGTTCTGCCATAAATCCATCTAATGCTGTGCTATTTAACTCAGCAATCCGGTTAACTATTTCATCATAATTAAGCTTTTCAGCTTCCGTTTCACTTAGTACATGGCCGACAACTTCTTGCCCGTCCGAGTCGGTTGATTTTAGTTTTCCATCTCCTGTAAGTACCAATGAGGTTCTAGCTGCTTCTAAAACTTTGTACTTAATATTGTACTTTGATAATCCGGTAGATTTAAATATGCCATCATCACATTCTTCTACTACTTTACTTAAATCTTCAAGCGCGTAGCCCTTAGTTTTGTATCGTCTGTGAATACCTTCATCTATAACTAACTCTGCTTGGTCATTTGCTGATTCTATAATCTTTGCATCAGGTAATTTAACCGCTTCGCTAGGACCGGTAGTGAAAAAAGTATCTACGCCATACAGATTTGTAGGTCTTTGTCCGGCTTCGAGTGCCGCTGACAGTGGAGCGACAACCACGTATGCATGTTTATCAAAATTCCCCACAATATGACCTTTTACAAAATGATTGAGCGAAAAGTGTGTGGTTTGCCTTGGAATGAAATTTTCCTCTTTCCCCTCTCTATTAGATCCTTTAAAGTCTCTAGTTATTGTGGCAGCCGGTACCATTTCGACTGTGCCGTCTTCATTTATTATTGGTTCATTACTGGTAGTACGAACTAGGACCAAGCTCTTTGTTTTCTCTATGACGCTCGGGTCTATAGGTTCGTGCTCATAAGCCAAGAACATGGCATCTTCACCAAGCTCTTTTACTACTAATTCGTGTTCTTGTTCGGCTAGATCTCTAGCCTTCTCATGAATTAAATCACGCTTTTCGGTATCACCAGCTAGTGCTAGAGCTACATCCATAAGGCCATCAGAAACAGCCATTGGGTCACCATATTCTATGCCCGCAAAAGCCGTAGACATCATATCTAGAACGGCGTTTTCTTTGTCTCCGACTTTACCCGACAAGAAATTGGCACGCATTTCACTGCGTTCACTACTCATAGACTCTTCACCACATAATTTATGGACTAGGTCGATAATACCAACCGGCGTAGCATTAACTATTAAATTCTTATTTTCGGATTCGGCGTCTCGATGGCTGGCAACATAATCTGAAAACTCATTTTGATCGACAACATGCGGCAATTCATCGGGTGTTAATACTATAGATGGACGACTATCATTAAATTCGTTAGAGCCGACAGTGGGTAGTTCATCGCGACCTCTGAAAGTTACTGAAAAATTTGGGCCTAAGTCGTATATTCGTCGTTGGTAATCTTGCTCATCTAGAACAGTTCTTGCCTCTACCGGAAGGCCCGCAAATTCAGCATTGAAATCATCCGGTCTGAGAGTTTCTATTGTTTGATTTTCCATAATTTTTGTATTTATTAACTACGTAAACATTAGCATATTCTAGCCTAAATTGCAAATGTAGTTGAGGCTAGCTACGGAATATCAAAACTACTAGTATCAATATCATGGCGCAGGCAATGACAGTTAGGAGTTCTAGGACGGTGAAGCCGGATTGGTTGGTTTTCATAATTACTAAGCTAATTATACACCGCAATGAACGTGTTGCATGGAACATTTGGCAAGTTGCGAAGATGTAACAAGTACCATTTAGCAGGGCTTTGAAATTCGGGCTACATGATACTTGTTACTTGCTACATCTATGCTCCATGGTCAATGGAACATGATAAGTAATTTTCTGGTTTCCCGCTTAAGCGGGAATGACAGATGAGTAATTGGGGTGTAGAAAATGATAATTTCCTATATACTTAGGCATAAGAGGAATACGTGGATACAAGAGACAAAAAACGACATTTGGGTAAGTATTCAGCCATAGCTATGCTAGCTTTGGCAACTTTCGCATTTTTTGCACCCGTCTCTGCCCTGACCTCAATTTCACAAGGTTATTCGACTACCGACAGCGTCTCGATAGGCTCTATAGTCAGTCTTAAAACTAATTCAACCGATCAAGTCAGTGCCGCTACTGCTGAAAATGCAAATAGCATTCTAGGCGTAGTTATTAACGATGCTAATTCGCTTCTATCACTATCAAGCACCGACGCAAAACAAATTCAAGTTGGCACTAGCGGCATATTAGAGGTATTAGTTTCTGATATTGGTGGTGACATC
>JAYVVJ010000082.1:0-3407 GCA_043787015.1 Candidatus Saccharimonadota bacterium
CCTAGACCTGTCATTCCCGACCCGATCGGGAATCCAGAAAACCAAAAAACATTTTTGTCTGGATCCCCGCTTACGCGAGGATGACATACCAAGTAAAAAATCTCAACTTTACAAAATATTGTTATACAATAATCTGATGTCTGAGTTACCCCTGTCTACCCTTGAGTCTGAAAATAATCCTAATGCGGGTTTGATTCAACCAGAAACACTTTCTAGCGATAATAGTATTTTCAAAAAGATATCTACGGCATCTTTAGGTGGCAAAGAAGCTTTTGCCGATGCACTTAAAGACAAAGAGAAGCGCCGCACAATGCTTGCCCTTGGAGCGCTTGCTGCAGCAACTACTTTTGCTGAATATAAAGGGATGGCTGGCAGTTGGTCAGAGCCACTAGCAACCATTCGTGACAGCGACAGACACTTGGGAGTAGGTTACATCTCTGCTCTCTTAGCGTCAAAAAGGGAATACGCAACTAAACGTGGCAAAGTAGGTGGAATGATTTTGGCAGGCATCGTGGGTAACACAATCGTTGAAGCTGCTCAATCAGTCGTATACGTGGGAATCATCCAAGATAGATGGAAGAACATCGCCGATTTCCTACTACCTGCCCAAGTATTCTGGAGTAATACTCAAGATGCGGCTGCCGCAACCCTAGCTGCCGGCTACGCCGCATTTCGTGAAAAAGATAAATAGAAAAATTAAGATAACGGCCTATCGCAAGCCAAACAGTCAATATTTCACTACAACCACACCTTGTAACAAGTGTTAAAAATCGATCAATTAATTTTTGTCGGAAGTGTTGCGACGATTAGTTACTGTCTTGTAAGCGATAACGAGTAGAACTAAGCTAGCAATACCGTACAAGACAGAAGTACTTATTTGACTCTTCTTAGTAACATCAGAACCCAGCACTTCGGTATCTTTGGCACCAGTCGTAGAGCCACCGCCAGCATCAACCTGACCAGTTTGAACGGTTGCATTTCCAGTAGCTATAGGAGTGTTGCTGGTAGTAGCTACTACTGTTCTTACAGCGTTTACTACGATGCCTGGATCACCTACTAGAGTTGAACCATTACCTGCAGTGTCAAATGCCTCAAGTGCAAAGTAGCGAACAGCTCCGTCTGGTGCGTTGTAACTGAAGCTTTGGCTCTGACCAGGAGTGACGACAATGTCACCAATTCGGGTGCTAGCGTTAGCAGTATAAGTAGTACTTGTTGAAGCAAAAATTTGGACATTCTTAACATCAGTGTCAGTTGGGGCTGTGAAGCTTAAGATGTAAGTATTACCAGACTGAGTCTTACCGTTGTAAGCCGGAGCCGCTGGAGCAGTGGCATCTACATGGACAGTTATCGGTGACGTCGTCTGAATAGGATCAGCAGAACTATCACGACTAGCCGCGAGATAATAGGTGTAATCACCGTCAGCCAGTACACTTACGGCAAACGTGCCAGAATTACCATTGAAAGCATTAGGATCAGTACTGGTATCGTCCGTCTGCAAAGGCGCTACGATGCCGTTTTGGTAAAGCTTTACCGTGAAACTATCAGTTCCAGTTGATAGAACTGTATATTGAACATCGAAAGTTCGGGCATTCTGAGCCGCTGGCTGGGAGATATCGACTTGCCAGTAAGGAGATGCATCTATCCCGGCGCTGGCAGGAACTACCATCAACAGCATGATGCCTAATATAGCGCTAAAATTAGTAATGAAACGTTTCATCTTATTTGCCTACTTTCTGTTGATTGTGACTAGCGCGTCGGCTGATATAGATTATGCCTACGAAGATAATCGGGAGGATGTATTGAGCTGTCAGAATAGTGGCCCCGGTGTTGACTAGTACTTCCGGACCGATGACCTTCTCGGCCGTATAGTCGTGAGGTGCTAGAACAGAGATGACGGTCACCTTCGTACCAACGAATGGTGTCTCGGAGAACGACAGGTTGCCAAATATTGCGGTACCTGACTCAGGTGCTGAGAAGCCCTTGACGAAAGCTAGGTCTGGATACGTACCATCCGAAACAGATGCGCCGATTTTGGCCTGATAGGTCAAAGTTGCAACTTCACCCGGCAACATGTTGCCTAGCTGCCAGACGCCCGGTGAACCATAAGTCGGCTCAGTAGTGATTCCTAGTAGCTTCAAGTCAGATCGAACTGAGGAGTTAGCTGTCCAGCTACCGTTAACATATGTGAAGTTCTTCGGTGGTAGATCGGTAACAGTAGCATTGAAGATGGCGCCACTGTCATTAGGTACGGTAACGACTAGACTATAGGTTACAGTGTCGCCAACAAACGTTGGGTTAGGTCGGTTATTGGTCTTGGTCAAATTCAACACTGGGGATTGGTAGTTACCGATATAACAATAGACTGTTGCGCCAGGTGCCAAGTATACGCTATTGACCGTTCCTTCTTGATTGTCGCAATTTATATTCGACTGAGTCCAGCCAGTTTGCATAGTTTCATCCAAGCTATAGGAGCCGGAGCTGATGTTACTGAAAGTAGTTGTTCCGTAGTTGCCAGTAGTCTGGGACATCTCGCCCAAATTAATCTGCCAGCCTGACAGCGTTGGATCGGGAACACCGAGCTGAGTACTAGCTGTCGAGTCGTAGTTACCATCCCGATTAAGATCATTGTACTTAGTAACAATTACATCGCCACGTCGAGTGTTAGTGATAGTACAGGTTGCGTTCTGAGCCAATTCTACGGTCATTGAACCGTCAAAAGCACAATCGCCTGAGAAATTAGTGTCGTAATCATTTAGGCTAGTTAGAAGACCAGCTGCTTCGCTAACACTGTGCTTTCCAGCCATAACACTTACAGCGCCAGTCGTACCATTATTACCGACATTACCACCAGTGCCGGCAGTACTGCCATCAATTTGAAGATTAAATAAGCCAGTGTCAGTTTGGCTAGAAACAACGTGCTTAATAACTGTGATCGTTGGAGCAATATCATTGTTGGTAACGGTACAGGTCTTGGTAACGCCAATAGTTATTGAGCCTTCGCAGTCATCACTATAGCTGACAGCGTAGCCGCTATGGCTGCCTTCACTAACAGTGTAATTACCTTCGTTAAGGTTAACAGTTGTACCTTGCTCGTCACCAGCGAAGTCTGTTACAGACTGGCTGTTGCCTGTTACGTTCATCATGAAGTCAGAGGCAGTCTTGGAGCCACCATCATCTGTGATGACGTGCTTGATGACAATTAGTTTTGGTTGGTCGGCTTCATTAGAGATAGTACAGGTAATGTTCTGACCTTCGGTCAAAGTAAAGCTGCCGTTAAGAACTGATGGACACTGAGTATCGCCAGTTATGTTCACGAAGCTGTAGCCAGAAAGGCCAGCCTCATTGATGGTATGTGGCTCATTGGCAGTAACGCTAGTTGTAGCACCGGACAGTACGATGTTGCCATC
>JAYVVJ010000083.1:0-3398 GCA_043787015.1 Candidatus Saccharimonadota bacterium
TCGGCTTATGCGTTATCAGGATCATACACCGGTGATAGCGAAACTAGCATAACCATTAATTTTACTGCTAGTAACTCTTCGCCAGTATTGGCTTGGGGCGGACACATCGCTACCCAAGCTGACTGGGGACTCAACAGCAGCGCCATCGCTGTTAGTGGTTCGCCATATCACACTCGATTGCTTGAGCTCGATGGTAGCGGTGGTAATCAAGACCGTTCATTATCGGCTGCCGCCGTTTTTCCAACTCCGACTATTACTACTCAGGTAAGCTCGGCGGCTATCTATGTCGGTGGTAGCGTATCTGATGTTGCCGCTTTGACTGGTGTCAGTTCTAACACGCCATTAAAAGGCACGGTCGCGTTTTATATCTGTGGACCAACTACGACTATCACAGCCTGCACAACCGGCGGTGTCCAGGTAGGCACTGCTGTTAGCATTACTCCTGGCAGTGGTTATGTTGGCACAGCCACATCTGCCGCCTATACACCTGCAACAATCGGTAATTATTGTTTCCGAACTGAGTTTATGCCATCTGTCGACTCACCGTATTCAGCTCATACCTCAACCGTAACAACCAATGAATGTGTCCAAGTCAGTCCAACACCTAACGGTAATCTGACACTTATTAAGAATGTTATAAATGCTAATGGTGGTCTCTTAGGTGCTAACTCTTTCACGATGCACGTTAAGTCCAGTGGTAGTGATGTCTCGGGTAGCCCTGTGGCTGGATCTGTGACTGGTTCTAACTTTAGCCTGCTTCCTGGTTCGTATACTGTCAGCGAAAGTGCCATGCCTGCTGGCTATACACAGGTTTCGATAATATGTGACGGGCAAGCTACCGCTACTGTAATCATCACTTCCAGCTCAAATCGTAGCTGTACGATTACTAATACCGACATCGCACCAACATTGAAACTGGTCAAACAGGTGGTTAATGCCAATGGTGGTACGAATACCGCTAGCCAATGGACACTAAAAGCTCAAAATGGCAGCAGTACGCCAGTCATTAATCAAACTGGTGTTCAAAGTACCACTAGCAATCAAGCCACTACCCCGACCGTTAACGTCATGGCCGGCACCGCTTACAACTTAAGTGAAGCTGGTCCAGCAGGTTACAGCGCTAGTGCTTGGAGTTGTGACGTCGCCGGAACTCTAAGTGGCTCGACAGTCACTCTAGGACTGGCTCAAAATGTCACCTGTACTATCATTAATACCGCCATCGCCCCGCAGTTGACACTCATCAAGAACGTGACTAATGATAATGGCGGTACGGCTCTATCTACTTCTTGGACATTGACCGCCACGCCTACTAGCGGTTCTAGCCTTAGCGGTGCCGGCGGCTTCACAAATCAGACAGCCTTGGCTAACACTGCCTATACATTGTCTGAAACTGGTCTAAGTGGCTACGCTGCTAGTAACTGGAGCTGTAGTAACGGTGCTGCTCTAGTCGGCAATGTCGTGACACTTCCACTTAATAGTAATGTCACCTGTCAAATCACCAACAATGATATTCCACCAGTATTGACAGTCACCAAGATCGTCAATAACTCCAATGGTGGTACCTTGGAAGTCTCGAGCTTCCCGCTATACGTCAACTCTACTTTGGTAACCAGCGGCGTTGCATATAATTTTAACTCTGGCAATTATACAATCAGCGAATTACTACAGACTGGCTATACTTTAACTTCGATCACTGGTGCATGTTCATCGAACGGTAGTATTACTCTAGCTATCGGCGGTGTTTATAATTGCACACTGACCAACACTGACGTTCCAGCGACTATCACAGTCACTAAGGTTGTCAATAACAACCACGGCGGCATAGCCGTAGTTGGTGACTTCTCATTGTTCGTTGGCAATACTTCAGTTGCTAGTGGCGTCAGTAACAACTTTGCTGCAAACCAAACATACACAGTAAGTGAAACCGCATTAGTCAACGGCTACCATCAAGATAGTATAAGCTGTGTTGACGCCGACACTCATGCTCAACTTGGAGCTACATTTACGCCAACTTTAGCTCAGCATATCGCTTGTACAATCGTGAATAGTGATGTCGCTCCTCAATTGACAGTCATTAAGCAGGTCATCAATACTAATGGCGCCACTGCAGTCTCCAGCGCCTTTACTATAAATGTCACCGGAACTAATGTGTCTAGTCCATCTTTCCCAGGTTCTGATACTCCCGGTACAAACGTTACTCTAAATGTTGGTGGTTACAGCGTCGACGAAAGTCCAACCGCTGGTTACAGCAAAGCGAGAAGCACTGGCTGTAACGGCACTATTGCGCTAGGTGAACATAAAACCTGTTGGATTACCAATACTGCTATCGCACCACTTTTAACACTTGCTAAAAATGTAATTAACGACAATGGCGGTAACAAGACTGCTGACCAGTGGACGTTAACTGCCCAGAATAACGACACACCAGTAATTAATGAAACCGGTACCATGATTGGCAATAATCAGGCTATGACTCAGACGGTGGCTGTAGATGCCGGTGTCAGCTACACTTTGAGCGAGAGCGGCGGCCCTAGCGGCTACGCTCCTAGTGCTTGGGGTTGTGACGGCGGTGTCCTTAATGGCAATGTTCTAACATTGACCCTAGCCGATAATGTGACCTGTTGGATTACTAATACTGCTAACGCGCCAACATTAACTGTGGTCAAGAACGTCATCAATAGTTACGGCGGTACTGCCCAAGCTACTGACTTTACGTTGCGTGTTAATGGTGTATCTCTGTCTGGAGCTTCGGTTTCTAATTCCGGATCTACCGCTAGCTATAGTTATGCTAATCCTTTAGCTAACACTGGTTACACTGTCAGCGAAGATAGCTACAACGGCTATACCCGAACAAGTCTAATATGTACAGATAACAATACTTCAGCAGTAGTAGCCCAGCCAGTCGTATTAAACGAAGGCCAGCAAGTTACCTGCGTAGTAACCAATAACGCTCTCGCCCCAACTCTAAAAATCACCAAGAACGTCATTAACAGTCATGGCGGTACAGCTTGGGCTGAAGACTTTAGCATTCTTGTTAATGGTATTCGAGTACTAGATATAAGGAGAGGTGGTGGGGATATTTTCAATAATACAGTTCAGTATTTGTACGAGGACGCGGTCGCTCATACCGCCTATACTATCAGCGAAGCTCCAACCATAGGCTATGAGCAAATTGGTACAACTACCTGTACCGACGACGATACTCAAGCTGAAGTAGCCCAACCTGTCGTTCTGAAAGAAGGTCAACATGTAACCTGTACACTACTTAACCATGATATCGCACCACAATTGACAGTTATTAAGCACGTTAATAATGACAATAAGGGCAAGGCCATAGCTAGCGACTTCACAATAAGCGTCACTGATAATAGCCAGATCGTACCTAGCTTCGCCGGTGA
>JAYVVJ010000084.1:0-3388 GCA_043787015.1 Candidatus Saccharimonadota bacterium
CTAACTTATCCTGTTGATCTAAGTATTCAACCAGTGAGAAGAAATCGCCGTCGCCTGAAACAATCACTGCTTTGTCGTAATTCGCAAGTTCTTTCATAGCGTAAAGTACAAGTTCGGCGTCAACATTACCCTTAATGATAGGTTTCTGTTCTTCAGCAACCTTGGCTTCTCTAGCCTGCTCTGGAGCTGACAATTCTAGGTTTGGATGATGAACTACTTTGACATCAACAGTTGGCTTAAGAACTACGAGGAATCCGAGTTCGTGCATATATTCGTACATCTGCTCGTTCTCGCTCATATAGCCGATGAACATGTAGGCGTGCGTCACATTATATTTATCGCTTAGATATTTACGGAATTTGCGCCAGTCGAGTTTCCAACCCATGCGTTGGATACCGAGATTAAGATTCTGACTGTCGATGAAGGCGTATGCGTTTGGCTTTTGAACATTTGGATTTGCCATACCTACAGTCTAGCACCACTGCTCCATCACAGCTATCACGAGGACTAAAGTACTCCGTTGACATTGATGTCCATATTGCTAATAACTGCGCTAGGCCCAGTTACTGCATCAATATCCATTGTTACCATTAGTTTATAGCCCGCTGTAGCGCCCGCCGCCAATTGAGTTGGTGAAGTGATATTCAAACCACCTGTAGTATTGCTATCGATTAGAGCTTGAAGGGTAAAGTTCTGGGTTGAGCCACCATTTAGTGCCGATACAAATATATGAACCTTCGTTAGATCAGCATTATCAGGGTTACTAACTGTATTGCCTACTGAGAATTTAAGAGCAAGCGGCGTTAATCCAAAATTTTTGACATAAAAATCATATCCATTAATTGGAACCGGAGTGCCGCCTGGAACGATATTGTCGAACGAGTAACCGACGTACGTACTGGCATAAGTAATACCGCCATCTTTACTTAATTTCAAATTAGCGGTAGCTGTTCGTATTGTATTGCCGGTAAATTTGTTTTGGCTAGTAAGGCTGGCGAAGCTGATTCCGCCACTGAGTGCGACGATACTGACTGCAATGATGCCGGCTTTAAGAATTGGTGAAATTGTTTTGGTAGGTTGGTAGTATGTCCATCTCACGGTAGGTCTCCTTGGTAATAATGTAGGCATAATGAAACTACATTCTTTACAGGTCAAATATTATGCCAAGATTTTTCATTTATTTAAATATTATTTAAGAATCTTCGCATCATTCCAGCGTAGGCTGGAACCCAAACCTATTTACGTCGAAGACATTCTTGATGTCATTCTGAACGTAGTGAAGAATCCATAGATCCTTCGTTTCGCTCAGGATGACATGAGGAAACAGCGCACCTTCGGAGCATGTATTGATTTGGTCGTAGCCTCCGCTGGGATGACGGAAGCTATTCGGAGGCGATGTGGGTTTTGATTATTTCGATAATTTCGGGGCCGTAGGCAATAACCTTTTTGGAGCCAAACCCAGATACTCCTAAGAGCTGCTGTGATGAAGTTGGTCTTGCAGCAGCAACTGAACTTAGGGCTGAATCATGAGCGATTATATATGGCGGAAGTTTATCTTTTTTGGCTCGATTACTACGCCATATTTTTAATTTCAAAAACAATGTTTCGTCGATGATTGGCTGTTCTGGTTTGGCGATAATAATTTCATCTTCAATGTCTTCAGTAATATTGCTAACAGATTCTGAACTGCGCCTTAGATCCACATCAAGACTATATATTTGAGGATGCATATTAAGCGCCATTCGATTTAGGCCTTGTAGATATAGTCCACCTAAAGATCGAACGCGTGATAGTGCCACATAGCCCATACCTGGAGTAAAGGCTTTGGACAAATCTATCTCAGCCGCATCAAGGCTCATGCCCTGACTCTTATGGATAGTAATCGCCCAGGCAAGGCGCAGTGGCAACTGACTAATCTCAGCGCGGATCTTACCATCTTCGCTTAGGCTCCAACTATGCTGCTGGACGAAAATTTTGCGGCCGCTGGTTAGCAGAATGATAGGTGTCGAACCGTCAAAGTCTATCACCTGCCCGCGGCTACCGTTGACGAAACCTTCTGCAAAGTTATTAGCAACGAACATGACTTCTGCGCCGACTTTAAGTTCAAGAATGTCTGGGGCCAACAAACTTTTTGATAATTGTTCTAGTTTGGTTTTGCTACCTTTGCCGAACATATGGAAGGATTTACTCTCGCCCGATAAAGCATCGAGATGCTTTTGATTGATAGCATCGACATCAATGTTGTGCGAATATAGCCGTGTGATTACTGTGTCTTCTGGTGGCACGAGATGAGTTCTTTCGTGTAGCAACACACCATGCTCTTCATCTAGTTCATTGAGTCTCATGGCTTCAAGCAGCCCAAGCAATTTATCGCTGCCCTGTTGTCGATGCTGTTCTGTCAAATAACAGATACGAGGATCGAGTTCCTGCCACGCCTTCGACAAGTGCACGAAATCCAAAACGTTCGTTCCGTGGCTGATCGGTGGCAACTGGAAAAGATCACCAACTAGAATAATTTGCAGACCGCCAAAAGGTTTATCATTGCCACGTAAAACTTTGGCTAATTGATTGACCATGTCGAGGCGAGCGCCGTGAAGCATCGAAACTTCATCAATGATTAATATGTCCACGCCATTGTAACGCTTAGCAAGTCGGTCACTGCCGCCAAATTTCTTGAGATCATCACTACTAAGTGAATCTAGTATGCCAAGTCCGGACCATGAATGAATTGTCGTACCGCCGATATGGCAGGCGGCTATGCCAGTACTAGCTGTTACGGCTAATCGTTTGCCGGCGCGCATTGCTCGTCCGACGAATTGGTTCAAGACATATGTTTTGCCAGCGCCAGGTGCGCCAGTCAAAAAGACGTTCGCTCCACTCATCATGACATTTAGTGCTTGTGCCTGCCTCATAGTCCCCCGATTGTAACACCTCATGCAATAATTTACAGAATATTCATTTACTATTTAACAATTATTTCCAAGTCATCCTCGCGAATGCGGGGATCCAGAAATAACATTTGTCTGGATTCCCGATCAGGTCGAGAATGACAATCAATTAGCCGTGCGTGATGCGCGCTTGGTTAGCCCAATGATCAGCCAGCTCGTTTCCAGGATCTTCATTGTGTCCGCGCACCCAAATCAATTCAGCTTTACAGGCTCGATACAGAGGAACGATTTCTTTAACGATATCAAGATTTTTGATTTCACCGCCCTTTTTCTTCCAGCCGTTTTTCTCCCAAGGAATCGACCAGATAGTTACTGTCTTAATCCAGAATTCGCTATCAGAATATATTTTGCACGGCTGGCCATCAGCATCTTTGAGTGCTGCAATTATTGCCAAACCTTCCATGCGGATATTGGTTGTCATCACCTTGCCAGACTCACCG
>JAYVVJ010000085.1:0-7859 GCA_043787015.1 Candidatus Saccharimonadota bacterium
TGCGTCTGCTCAGCTAAATGGAAAGGATAAGTCGTGGGTAAGCTACTGGGCTACTAATTACAATTCAAATGCGTTGTCTATTAACAACAACATTGCAAAGAATTATGCTAAGGAGCTCCCTCTTATTGCTCTTTCTGCTTCTGATCAGATAAAGGATATCCTTGAGGATACTAATTTAGGTAACTTGCTTGGTGGTATTCTAAGCGATACTGGATTGCCAGTGATAATGAATACTCAAACCAGATTAGCGAATGCTGTTATCTCTTCTGGTCATTTCGGGCCTCATCCTTGGCTTGGGGATATTCCTTTCTTCTTGCAGCCATATAGTCAGAGCGATGATACTTCTTGGTTTAAGGAATTCTTGGTTTATGCAGGAGCTCTTCCTGAGCGGACTGGGAGCACAGATGGTTCTGTTTTCTTGGCCGGTGAAGATGGACAAACCTTAGTTGCTGAGAATAGCACTCAGGGAAGTCTAAACTATACGCCAAAAGAAATTCCTTTGTATCTTGCTGCACTTAAGGGCCTTCCTACGGCTGCAGTGGTAGAGCCACTAGAGGCGTTGATCACAAGTAATGATGAATGGTTCAGACAGACGGGGCTTCCTCTCCCTGGCTCGCCTTTTCAATGGCAAGTAGACAGAGGTATAGAACTTGAGAAGGTGCGTTATTTTAAGCGCTTACTAGCTCAGCTTGCTGACTCGGCAATGCAGAACCCTGGGGTACTGAGAGCGTTCGGACTAGAAGAGCTGAGCAACACTAATAGACGGAATATCGTAAAAGGCAAAGAGGCTTACCCTGATTTAGAGCTCCCTCCTCATCCTTACTACGGTAACAGTTACGCTGTGTACCCTGATTTCTACATGTGGAACATGTATGATGATGGTGACGCCCACAATAGCGGTATGCGCAAAGACGTCAGTAATAGCATGGGTACTATTTTGGAGAACTGTTATAAATCTATGAATAGGCTTCAGCGTGGCGAGAAAGCCGTGCTTAATAAGTCTGATCAAGCAATAGGCGATCCTGCTGTAGATAGCATAATCAACTTTAACATCAAATATCAGGCCGAAGCTAAGGGTGGCATGGCTAACCCTTTCTATCCTACTGATGAAACTAAAGATGCTATCTCTGATTACTTCAATGGCGTTGCGTCTGAGACTCCTCCTGATGAAGGAGAGAGTAATCCTGACGATCCTGACGTTAAAGAGTTTGACAGTGATACTAGGAAATTGCTCGAAAATAATAAGACAAGCAAGATCAGATTGTCTGCCTCGGAAGGTTGGTACGGCCGTAAGGCCGGACTACAATATCCTAGTCGGCTGAGTACAGATCAGTATAAGACTCTGAAGAGTGATGTTGAGGCCATGACAAGCATGTTTGGTTCACGTGCTGGGTACTTGGATGAGCAGGGAGAAAAAGAGTTACCGGATGCAATCGCAACAAGACTAGATGGTCCGTTAAAGCGTGATCTTCAACCTGGGCATAAGTTCGATCTGGCTTCTTTGAAGCAGATCGCAGAGAATTCTTCAAATGACCTTTTCAGTGAAAAGAGAAGATTAGCCAGAGCATACCCTACGTTTAAGTTATACTTTATAGAAGAAGATGAATTTGAAAGTAGATTGCTTAATTACGATGATTTCTATTCTTACAATGGAGTCAAAGATTTCTCTGTGACTGTATCTAGAAAGACTCCTGGCGATGTAGCTTTGATCACACTGCAGAATGTAAGTGGGATTTTGGACGGCACCAAGCGGGATGCCGTAGTTGATCTTGATTATTTCTCGTCTACATCGAAGGAAGGTAAGCAGCTTGCGGGTGATCCTGTGCAAGCAGGAACAAGTGCTGAGCAACCTTATGGTTCTCTCGTACTTAGACCTGGGCTCAATGTCCAGCTGAGAGCTGGTTATTCTAATGATCCTGACAATCTCAGCGTACTGATTAATGGTCGTTGTGTAGATGTCCAGTGGAATCAAGTTGGAGACACTGCGCAAATAATGGTCCAGAGTTTTGGAACCGAGTTGCTACAAATACTCCATGGTACGGACGAAGAGGAAGACGATATATATCATACTACGCATCAATTGCTTGGAGCTTTGATGCTAGAGCCCGAGCTAGCACACTTTGGTAGGTGGGAGTTTGGTAGTTTGTTTATGGCCGGGGAAAGCAAAGACGCTAGGTTCGATTTCCACGACTATAGTAAGGAGGCTGCGGGCGGCATCTTCGAAAACTCTACGACTGCTGTTAAGTGGTTCTTCCGTCATCCATATGTAATGTATGGATTAGCGATTGGTGGTTTAGCGCTGGCTTCTAGGTTGCCAGGGTCTCGAAATCTATTCTCTAAAATTAGTCGGTACGGCTCGCGAATTGGTTTCGTCAATAAACTCTTAACAAAATTCGGTATTGTCGGAGCGGTTGGAAGTGAAATCTTCGAGAGACAATTAGTTGCCTCAACAGGTAGAGCGCTAACCAGGGCTGGTCAGCGCGCCGAACTAGTTACAGCAGAGTCTGTTATTGCAGGAGAAGTAGCAGCAACGAGAATTGCACAAGCGTCTAGCAGGCTGGCTACTCGGAGCTTAACTATAGGTACGGCTGAAGCTGGAGCGACTTTCGGAGCTGCACGTGCTCGCGCCGTACAAGAAGCATTTGAAGCTATTATGGGCAGATTCTATCGTGAAGTTCCCTCAACCACTGGTGGAGCTACTACTTACCTTCCAGGCGTTGAGCTGGCGACAGCCGGGAGATTGGCTCAGGCTATGGCGCAAGCCGAGGGGCAGGCTTTGTCTGCTTTGGCTAAGGGTGGGTGGATGAGTAACCCTGCTGGTACAGCTACTGGGTTTGGGATGCTATCTGATATAGGCAAAAAACCACTTGTTAACATTCTCCGAGGCTCTACTATTGGTGTTAGTAAATTGCTTCTTGGCGCCGCTGGAGTTGGTTTGGCCGCAGATGCCGCTGAGCTTACTGGTATTCCTAAAGCTATTTACGCTGCAACCGTAGGTAAGGCAGAGAAGTATTTTGCTGCCGCTTCTGTAGCTATAATGTTGTCTCCACAGGATGACAATTTGTACCCTCCACACCCTAAAGACTACATGTTAATAGATCGTTCTTGGTGGTCTCGAAGTGTCTCTTACGCTACAAGTACGTTAGCAACTGCGCTTACTGCTAGTGATGCGATTGGTAGTTTTGTAAGTCATTACTTTGAAGATGAAGATCCTTACGATAAACGCGCACCTGTAGCGTCGTACCAGTACAAGGTGACTAATTCGTATATCTGGGATGTCATCAACGAGATGGCTCTTAGACATCCAGGATGGATCTATGGTATTAGACCTTACGGCAAGCAATTCAGATACACTTTGTTCTTCGGAGTACCTTCTCAGCGTTACTGGGCGGTCGGGGCCGATAATCTCTTTATTTCCAGAGCTAATAAACTAGCTAAGTTTATCGAAGGAGATGTGAATACAGCGGAATATAGAAGCCTTTATGGAGATAGCGTAGACGGAGTTAGTCTCGAAAGAATAGAAGCTGATATGATTGTACAGGCTTTGACCGAGACTATTAGCCTGGACTCTGCTCAAAAAGGAGTAGATGCCTTTGCTCAGGGTTTCAAGCCTCGCGTTGGTCAAGGTACAAATACAATCTTTATGACTCCGAGTAATGTTGCGACCAGTGGGCTCAAGACGACAGAGACTGGTAATAAGTTTAAGACAGCAGCAGAGGTTGTCAACGATAACTTCGTTGCGAAGCTAGATGCTCTGCGCGCTGTAACTTATACTGCGAAAGCTTTAGAAGAATACATGCATGCCGTTAATCTACGGTTTGTACCCTTTCGTCGCTATCACTCTATTAGCTCAGAAGTAGATTTAATCTGGAACGGTATAATCGGTTCAGAGAATGCTACTTTCAATGCAGTGGATGTTACTTACTTCAATGAAGATGTTGAGGATCCAATGAAGGACGGTGGGCCCATGGGCTCAACGACCGTGAAGGTTCATGCGTTCTTACCAGAGAACATGCTTCGTGTAAAAGCTTTGCCTCCTTACATTAACTGTCGTGGGTATAACATGGCCATGCGTTACGGGATGGGAGACCTTCTGTTCACTATGCGAGACATGTACAGAGGTGAGATTCTGACTCTGGGCAATCCTCGTATTTGGCCCTGGGATATAGTTATCCTTCAGGATACGTACAACAGCATGGTAGGTCCCGTGGAGGTAGAGCAAGTAGTCCACACGTTTAGTCATGAGACTGGTTACATAACCGAGATCAAGCCTAGTGCTGTGGTCTTGGCCAATGAGATTAGTAGCTGGCCGCTACTAGAAGCCATGAAGATGGTCTCTCTGGCAGTAAGAAATGTCGAGCAAGATACTCTTGGACTGACTGCTGCTTCTTTCGGGTCTGTAACTAAGATGGTTGATGCTCTGACTAATAACGGCCCGGATGCAGGAGACGCCCTGGCTAATAGGAAGATGAAGGAAATCTTTGGTGACTACTGGGATGAAACTTCTGGATTTATTGGTATAGATGCTTCTACTGCTGCGTTTGGTGGGAACAACAACGACCCATCCTTAATCCCTGGAGCTATAGGAGCTCAGGCGATAAATGATGTTGCCGAAGCAGCTGGTGATGCTATATCTAGTGTTGCTACTGTGACTGCGGGTGTGCTGGGAGCGAGTGCGTTGGTTGTCGGTGGACTTGCGCTTAAGTTTAAGATTCCTTTAGCAAACCGTACGGTAATGCAGAATATTGGATACAAGGTTGATATAGCTGCTACTGGAATCTTGGGCGCTACTTCTGCTGCGCTAATAACGGCAGACTACATGATGGACCCCCCGCAATTAATGTCTTTACTTGGAGGTTCTGTGTTAATGTTACAATGTCTAAGAGGAGACAGTATAATGCTCGTCCCTCTGATGAAGAACGGATACCCTATAGTTGCGGGCCTGAACTATCATGATCCTTCAATGATCTGGAAGAACTTTCTGGGGAATCTAGGAAGGTTTGCCGACGATGTCATCGGCGGCACTCAGGAACTGGCTGACTTGTGGTCCATCTATGGTACTTACGCATGGCGTAGGCTACCGGGATCGGTAGTCACTGATAGCTACGGTACGATCGCAAGCGTAGACACCACTGGAGAGCAATAATGGCTACTGTTCCGGGCAACGCGCTACAAGATAGATTTCATCAGCAAGCTCGCTTTATCAAGAAGCCTGGATATGGAGTTAGACAGAAGAAGCAGGGACTGTTGATAAAGCTATATGATCAGGACACTATAGAAGGTGCTCCCATATCAGGTGCTCTCAAAAGAGCGTTAAAAAATATTCCCGGTAGACTCTATGGAGGGGTTAAAGTTGGAGACAAGCTTCTTCATCTACCTTTTTCCGAAAGCCCTGAAATAATTTATGCTATTTACGGAGATAGTATAATGCTTGAAGGCAGAACAGTGACTATATCTTACTATGATGGTAATATTAACACTGGCGAGATAGAAATGGGTTCTGGCAAAGCCGACACGTTAGCAAACCTTGAGAATTCTACACAAGTCTATGATATTGGTGGAATCTTTGGAGTGTAAAGATGAAACAACCTAAGAAGGTTATCAGACTCCATTATCACGGTACACTCGGCACTGATGAGCCGACGATAACGCTTTTGGAGAATCCAGGTGAATTGCGTTTAGGTGTCGGAGGGAAAACATTTTTATCGATCAAAGAAGATCAGATAACTCTCTCTGGTGGTACTCCAAGTACTTTTAATATTCAGGGAATGTCTGGTTCTATGAAGTATGCAGGCATGCTTCAAGACCTTCCTTTTCCTTTGTCTATTATGCCTACAACCCCCTTCACGCCTTTTCCTAAACAGATAATTGTCCCTCCTTTACTTGACATGCTGCCGATACTGCTTCAAAGTGCAAGCATGGCCTCGTCGATCTTGGGGGTATAATGTCTTTTCAAAGTAGTAAAATAGATCTTTTATGGACTGATGCTGGTGACTTTGCGCTAGATACAGACAGAGAAGATCTTGCTGATACGACAGGACTTGCTTATAGAGCTATGATCCAGCAGATTCTTACCCGTGTACAAAGCTCAACAGGAGACTGGAGACTACAGAGTAGTATAGGAGCTAATATAACAAAGCATATTGGTAAGCCGAATACTGCTGAATTAGGAGCAGAGTTGAAGTCTTCGGTTGTGTCGGCATTATTACTCGGATCGTTTTTGAAGCAAAGTGAGGTGCAAGTAGATGTTTTTCCTACCTCGCAGACAAATATTGCTATTCTGATAAAAGTACAACCCTCCGGTGATAGAGCTCAAGTACGCTTGGCCTTTTCTTATAATTCGCAAGACAATAAAATCATTCCTAGAAATCTTTAAGGAGAGAACATGGCAGTACCTATTGAGCAAAAGAATCTGCTGAACTACCTAACGGCTTTTCAAGGCCGTGTAGCTCGTCGTACTAATATCAATCTTTTTGATCGTGATAGTAAGACTCAAGCGTTAATTGACGTCTTCTCTGATCAGCTTCTTGCGGATCGGAGAGACATGATTACGGCTATCGATTCCTTGCAAGTATCGCAAGCTCAAGGTGCAGCGCTGGAGAAGTTGGGTCAGTCTAAAGGCGTTTTTAAACTTAGTGAGACTTTTGCGTCTGTAACTCGTGATGAACTGAATACAGCCTTTTACGTAGCTAGTGGGACCTTTGGAGATCTTAATGGTGGCGTTTCGTTCACGGTCCCGAAAGGCACAAAGGTGTTTTCTGCAGCGGCGCAAAATGATTTATCAAAGGTCATTACTTACAGCCTAACAGAAGATGTAGTCTGTGTTAATACTGAGAGTCTAGCGTACTTCTCTGCTAAGAGTGATGCGTCTGGTTCTGAGTTCAATGTTGGTGCTTCGACTTTGCGTAAGCATAACTTTAGTACTTACTCTAGTGGTACTGGATTACTTACTATTAACTTCTACTCTATTCTGAACGGCAGGAACAGAGAAACTCAAGAGCAATATAGATATCGTATCGCTCAGCTATATACTTCGATTGCTTCTTCCAATCAGCTTCGCGCTCAGATGGTTAGTCTTACTGTGCCTGGAGTACAAGATACACGAGTAGTCGAGGGCCACTTTGGAATAGGCACTGTCGGTCTTATAGTACTTGGCGCTGAGTTCCAGTCGAATCCTACTCTGATCTCTGCGGTCCAACAAGCTGTAGATATCATAGCTTTACCGGGTGTAAAGGTTCATGCCGTGGCAGCAGTTAACGCTCTGGTAGATATCGAAGTGACCGTGAAGACGTCTAGAACGCTGACTTCAGCGGAGCAAGTTCGCCTACAAAGTAATCTTAAACGATTGTCTGTAGGGTATTTCCGGTCACGTGGCCTTGGAGCAACTATCTCATTGAATGAGTTGGCCAGACTTTGGGCTAGGAATACTGGTGGCGTGCTTCAGTTTGCTACTTCTGCTGTTGATATATTCGACCATGTATATGTTAGACGTGGTTATGTTAGTTCAGTAGTATCTGAACGAGAAACATTGAATAAAGATTATTACACTTTACAAGCTGATGAATTTGCTGATCTTGGCACTTTATCAATTACCTTTGAGTAAACTATGAGCTTTCGTACTCAGCGCTTAGCCAATAGATTTCCTTTATGGACTAAGGTCCGTAGTGATCCTTCTTCTATGGGAAGTCGGCTCTTGCAGACTTTTGCTGAAGGGTTAGAGGAAAATAGCATTACTGCTCAGCGCTTAGTTGAGAATCTTGTTCTGGGCAAGCGTAGTGTTGGTAGAGGCTTTCTGCATGAAATTATCTTAGAAGGAGACGATGTACTTGTTCCTTCTGAGACTGCAAGTGGTTATGAGT
>JAYVVJ010000086.1:0-7803 GCA_043787015.1 Candidatus Saccharimonadota bacterium
CTTCGATGCCGACTATGGTCAGACCTCTGTTAGAAATTATTTTTTCTAAGCTAGTGACCAGTGCTGGGAAGTCGTAACTGCTAGGCAATGCGTCTAGAACTATGCGCGAGTTCGGTCCGTCATTAGGACCACTACCAGCTAAGCTGCCGCCAATAATATTTATTTGAGCATCGTTAAAAGTATTGTAGGAACTAATCAGGGTCTTGCTGATTGTGATATCAGATTTAATTTGAACTAAAGCAGCCTTCTTTTGCGATACTACTCGATTCTGATACATAGCCTGCCCCAACAAAGTCTTGGATGCCACGAGTAGGAATATAATTACGAATGCTGCAACCGAAGTAACGATAACTATGGTCGAATTAGCCTTAAGCAGTAGGCCGCGCTTGGTTAATGTCTTGTAAGTGTTATCTGCCATTTAGTTTCCTTGGAAAAGGGCCTTAGGTTTATCAACTTCTGAACGTGTACTAATAATATTCGGCACAACCAAAGTAGTCGTATTGGTATTGTCAAAAATCAGAGGATCGAAAGCAAAAGTAATTGTATAAGTAGCCTGAGTTTTAGTGCGATCGAAAGAAGTCAGAACGACACTTGAGAATGCCTTACCAGAAGACTTAGAACTATCACTCGCCACTATATCGTAGGTAGTGAATTTCAGCGTATCAACGAAAACGTTAATAGTATCTGCCGAATCCGCCGTACCTGTAAAGGTCACCGTATGCAGTGTGTAATCGATATCTAGGCTAGTGATATTAACATTATTAGGAGTTACCTGTTTAACATAACCGAAAAGTCTTGAAGTCGCCGGTTTCTGGCTATTTAGGGCTGGCAATGAATTAAGCTGGTTTTGGACAGTCAAGATTTGATCCAAGTTGGGAGTACCTTTTAGCTCGGCGCTTTGCTTAACGATATCTTTGTCGATATTACGTATATCGTTTTTTTGAGCCACCATAACAATCAATATCAGCACTACAAATATAACAAATGAGATCGCCGCCAAAAGCACAGAAAAACTCATGACTAAGCGCTTTATCCGCCTAACTTTAATAAACTCTTGTTTTATATCAGGCAGCAAATTCAACTGAATCATTATTCGTGCCTCTCAGCTAGGCCAACAGCAACAGCGAATTGGTTAGAGATGGCCAATAGCTCATTCTGCCGATCACGATCAAAAGCTACATTGCGCCACGAATTACCAATTTCAACATTAAGACCTGATTTATTGGCAAAATACAGAGGTAATTCTGGTATAACAGATGCACCACCGCTAACTATCATGCGGTCTAATTTGGTGCCAGTATACCTAGTTTGGAAATACTTAATTGACTTGTCGATTTCATGAATAAGTCCATCCACAGTGGTGCTAATTGCTTGGTAAACTTGACCCTCTAGCTTGTCCTTACTCATTCCGAACTTGAAAACGAATTGTGATGCTTGTTTCTCGTCAATATTAAGATTCTGCATAGCCGAACGGACGATAGCATCAACTCCAGTTGGGATTGAACGAGTTAGATGCGGCATTCCGCCAAGTGTTATTACAAGGTCAGTCGACTGACTACCAATATCGATAACTAATTGTGGCAAGGTTGAGTCTGCAGACACCAAAGCTCTAGCCATAGCTAAATTATTCGGCTCAAAGGCGATAACGTTCAGTCCGATTGATTCAAGCATGTCCAAACGGCTCTCAATATAGGCATTAGGGATACTGCTTAGTAGAATTTCTTGTTTGGTTTTATCGGAAGGAGAATCGCCTAACAGTGCCCAATCGATCTTCGACTCAGCAACAGCCGTCGGTATAAATGCATCGGCCTGGAAACGAATAGCCTTAGCGAGTTCATCTGCCGGCACCCTATCAATATCTGCAATCGTCGTAAAAACCTTTTGCGATGGAATGCCGACAGCGACGTTCTTGGTGGTTAATTTAGCCTGAGCAATAAGATCGCTGACTATCTTCATAAGCTTAGCTTGATCGGCCGGCAGGTCGCTCAAAGAAATCTTCGGATCAATCGGAACATAAGCGTATTTAATAAGCTCTTTTTGTTTACCATTATCTTTGAGCTGCACAACTCTGATCGATTTAGCACCGATATCGAGACCAAAGAAACCGTTTACCCCACTCAGTAAACTCATGGTTAAACCTTATTTACCCTTCTACGCGAACAAATATCACCTCTGTAATAAGGCTGAAATCCTTGTCCTGTAATTGCTTGAATATTTTGGTATTTAATAAGAGCCATATTAGCCTGATTATAACATAAGCACTACCCTGTTAGGCAAATGAAAGGGTGTAGGGGCCAGCGTATAGGGTGCAGAAAACTATGGCTCGCGATTGCTATACCCTATACCCTGTCTCCTGTACCCTCCTTAGAGAACTGGTGGCAAGTTGATGATTGAATCGTAACCAGCACTATTCGTTCCTGCGGAAGACGTGATTGGCAAGGCTGTGTTGATCCAGAAGGCTGGGCCATAATTGAATATCTCGGTGGCATTTGAACTAGTATTCGTTTCGGTAGATGAAGCCCTTCGAAGCGAAGATGAGATCATATCTTTATTGGCATTGCCCGTTCTATTCAAGACTACTTTGTTGGCGATGAAGCTACCATTAACCGTCAGCTGGGTGACACAGCTATCGAAAAGCTGGTTATTAGCAATTGGTAAAAAGTCTAAGGCACAGTCATATATATAACCTTTATTGGAGATTGTAGATTGAGCGATAAATATTCCTGAGAGATTAGCAACTGTTTTCTTAATATATATATTACCGTCTTTAACTATTACGATAAGACTTGGAATATCGTTTATAGTGCTGTAGCTACCAACAAAATTAATATCTCCATCAATGTATAAATCACCATTTACATAAACCGTAACTCGATCTCTAGGCCCGATATTACTTGATTTAATGGTTGAGCCACCCGGCATGGTGTATATGCTGCTATTGCCACTTAGGCTTGAATTGTTACCTAAAGATGACGGTGTCGGTGATGTTGGTAAACTAGAGTAGTAATCAGGTATGCAGTTTGCAGCGCCAAGTGAAGTCCCATAATTATTTGCGGCTGAGTTAGTACCGATATTGGCAAATGAAAAACCGATCGGATCTGACTTCGGACTTCCGTTTGTGAAGGCTGGCCACGGACTAGCATTAGGGTTATTCTGGTTACTGGCAGCACCTTTTAGACTTCCCGTACTGCTTAATAAGAATTGTGCGCCGGCGCCGGAATATCGGTTAGTGTAGACACTGTTTGTACCTGAATTCCAACCGAAGATGCTTGAAATAGTGCTTGTGCAGGTCTTATTGCCATTTACAGTTGCATAGAATCCGCCGCCCACTGAGATGTCGCTACCAAACACTTTGAAGTAAGGCTTATTAACCACTGGGCCACTGCATCTTTCGCCTGATGTTAATGTACCACCGTCTGTTTTAACTACACTGCCGTCGACGTTTGACCAAGAACCAGTTGGTGAAATACTGTACGTGACGCAAACCGTATCTCCTATATCAAGCGGCGGTACAGACACGGGACAGCCAGCACCTGCATTTGGAATTGCATATGAACTTGGTCCAGAAGGTCCATAGCCGCCTGTCACCGTAAAAGGTATATTACTTTGCGTACAAGTAATCGGTGAAAGCTTATAGCCATAAGATAATTTGGCAGTCATAGGCTGACGAAGACCTTGGGTTGGATTACGATTAGTGTAAAAGAACCTAACAGAAGCTGAGTATCCACCAGCACTCACAGATGTCGGATTCTCATTATCGTTTAAGCTTACGTTTGCTGACGCAGCACTAACATCAGTGACGCTGAATCCTCTTGGGAAGCACGTCATCGCTAAGCCGTTTGCGGTATTCGAAGCAATTTGCGTATAAGAAGCTTGCGGTGTGTAACTGTACCTTGGTGTGTCGATACGGTTAGCTTTTATAGTAGATTGTGTATAGGTTTGAGTAGGATAACAAGTTGTACCTATAAGTTGATCTGAGCCGTTGCAGGTTGGAGTTGTCGGTGTACATACGCTACTGCGAGTGGCAGGAGTATAACCGGATAGGCATGAATAAGTGATAGTGGTTGTTGGGCATTGGTCACCGACTGGGCTAACACCAGATGGGCATGAATAAGTGATAGTAGTTATTGAGCATTGGTTGCCAACGGGGCCAGAATAAGGATACGAGCAATAATAATAAGTTGTTGGACAACTGTATGGAACAATCTTTCCTCTTACGCCTATTTTGTAACAAGTGTTAGGGTAAGTCACTGAACCAGCTCTAATATAGCTCGTATTATAGGTAGGTGTAGCGTAAGTATAGCTCGTAGTAGAGTTGCGTTGTGCGGCAGTATAGGTAGTAGTAGAGCTGCGTTGCGCGTCAATAGTATTGTATCTGGCAGGATATGTAGTCATTACATCCGGCTTAGAGTATGTGCAGTTATTATTACCGTCTGGACCGCTAACTAAATTAGAACCGGCTATGTACGAGCACCAATATGAGTAGTCGTAATAGCTTGGTGTAGATGCCGATAACCAAGGCGTCACGGTATAGCTATAGGAGTATGTTACAGATGCTTGATTGTTATCGTACGGATACCCGAGCACAAATGGCATATAATCTACCACTGCTTGTTGGTACGATTCACTTTTAAGATTTAACATCGATAATAATCGATTACCGCCTGAACTTATATCTTGAATGCTTAATACTTTAGTCTTATTTTGTGAAGTGTTCTGATAATACCAATTATTAGGTGTAAATGCAGCTGCTGAAGGCGCACCTACGACCGGCGTTAGGTCTGGCAAGGATACATTCACATTTGGCGGATTTGGTAAATTTGAGGCAGGACACATGGGCGGATCAACAACTTTTGAATATACCCAATCTAAATTAACAATATCTCCGCCCTTTTGCGTTTTATTTACTGACTTTAGAATGGCGCTCCAGCCACTACCAACAGCATCGGCTGGTGAAACTGTAATATCTCCAGCGGCGACTGAAAGAGTGTAAGGCTGGCCGCTGTTTGAAGCGACAATTTGATTTGGATTTGATTGATAACTAGCCCTAATAGTATCTGTACTGAATGGACCGACTGTATTGCCTGATGTGTCTTTTTTAAATCCAGTAAAAGTTACGGGTGGCGCTGTAGGTGCATCTTTTTTATACACCCAACGCATGTCATATTTATGTCCCGCTCTTAGGGTACTAAAGGTGCGGGATTCCCCACTTACAAAATTCGGACCAGTTGCACCAGGATTTGTGTTATAGGCTCCAACAGTAGGACCTAAAACTGGATTATAAGTTGGTACTATTGGGCAGTTATATTCTTTGCAGGAATTAGTTAGTGAAGACCCGATTACAGTATACCCATTAACTTTGGGCGCAGTGACAACGGTACTATTAGCTTGAATTCTAAATTTGAATGGTTGATTGATATCACTACTTGGTACTGCATTCGTAGCTCTGATGACAGCGTTACTATAAGGCCCTATCGGGTTACCTATATCGTCAATCTTATAACCCCTAATTTTCGGCGGACCCGGTAGGGTCATGTCATCTAATGGATTACCACAGTGTAATTTTATTGCAAACCCGAGCACTCCATCAACTTTAAATACCAGAGCAGGTGCTGTACCTTGACTAGTGTCAAGAACCTCTACTCTACCCATACCATTATTCGGATAAGGATTATAGCCTGAGTTGCTCTTATAGGTGTACTCCTTGTCGATAGACAAAGTTACATCACTTAGATTAAGCCTATCCTTCCAAAACATACCACTGTCGCCCTCGATCCTAGCTTCTATATATGAAGCGCCTACTTTCTGCAAGTTCTGACCAGATTCAAATTTAGTCATCTGAGATATAAATTGTCTCTTTAATGCATCACTATCATTCGTGCTACCTGCGCTAAATGAAAGATCATCTGACTGGGATTGTCCGTTAGTAAGACAATCTTTATTGGATGGAGGGCTGGACTCGATTGCGGGAGACAGGACTTTGCAAATCAAAGCCGAGGCATTAGATTGGGAACCAAAGGATAATCCCGCCAAACTTATGAGAGTAAACAGTGAGAACTTTAATAGTAGCCTGCGGTTCATTTCAATGCGTCCAATTTATATTGATATTCATCTTGAATTAAATCGCTTGCAGGATCTTTTGGATCTATGAATTTTATGGCTTGTTGCCAATATTTTTTGGCTGACGCTTTGTCCCCTTGAGCTTGAGCCAATTGAGCCAAGACAACATAAGTTAGATCTGATTTAGGAGCTAATTTAAGGGCTTTGTCGGCATATTTTTTGGCATCTTGATAATTTTCGAATTTTACAGCTATTGATGATTGCATAAAGTAGATTCTTAGTTTATTAGGGGTGTCTTTAGCTTTAACTAGTTCGTCTTGCCAGATTTTTTGGGCAAGTTTATATTCGCCATTATCGCTGTAGTATTGAGCTTTTTGAGTTGGACTTAATCCATCTACGACTTCACCCATTGCTACTAGTCTAGAGTTGTTCATTTGATTTTGCACTATAAGTGCGCCAGCTATAGCTACCGCCAAAACAATAACTATATATCTAATAATCATCTGTTGTTTAGCTTTTGGTGACGCCTTAGCAAAGCGTGTTTTGAACGATAGCCATACCCCTGGCTTTTTAAATTCGCTAACTTTGGCTTCTAATTTATTATTGTCATCCATCTTTGCATCGCTTTAAGCTTTAGCTTGATGATAGCAAAAAGTATAGATTATTGCACGCGATATGTTGGGGAAAACTAGGCGCCGGCTGCAAGTGCTGGATCGAGAGTAGTTGGGTCGCCAGCTTTCTGTTTAATGACAAAGGCTGCGATCAGTGACGCAGCGATGCCGAAACAAGATGCGACTAGGAAACCTTTTTGGAATCCGTGGACCATAGCAGCCGATATAACGTCGCGATCAGGTGCTCCCAAAAGGTTAAGACCATTTATATAGCTAGTTGAGTATGAAGTAACGATACCTGTCAAAATCGCTAGCCCAATTGCCCCACCAATTTGCTGTGATGTGTTCAAGATACCTGAGGCCAGTCCAGCCTGGTTTTGTGGCACGCCTGAAGTAGCCGCGATTGTAATACTGACGAAAGTTGCACCCATACCGAAAGCGAATAGAATCATACCCGGAGCAACATTGCCCCAGAAAGTTCCATTAACAGGAATATGCGACAGATAGAATAATCCTGCACTGACTAGCAAAGGAGCGAGGACTAGGATTTTCTTGTAGCCAAACTTAGCGACTAATCTTGGCGCTTGGCTGGCAGTGAATCCAATCGCAAACGGCACGACCAAGAAGCTTAGACCTGTTTTAAGTGGCGTGTATCCAAGTACTTCTTGCAGATACAAAGTCACAAAGAAGAAGACTGAGAAAATACTTGCTGCAATTAGTAATTGCATTGAATTAGCTCCGGTCAAATTACGAATCTTGAAGATTTCTAGAGGCATTAATGGATGCTTGGCACGTTTCTCATTTATTATAAAACCTACTATGGCGGCTACTGCTACTCCAAAGAAAATCAAAGAAGTGGAAGATAACCAACCGACGCTCGGTGCTTTAACAAGGCCATAAACTAGAGTAATCAAGCCACCAGTAGCTAGAACTGCGCCCGGTAGATCTAAATTATCGTGTTTAATTTTCGATTCATGAGCATCTAGAATGCGCATAGCAGTTGCGATTACGAATATACCGATAGGTACGTTGATAAAAAAGATCCAGCGCCAAGAAAGGTACTGCACGAGGATTCCGCCTAGCAGCACTCCGAAGGCCGCGCCACCAGCAGCAACAGCTCCCCATACCGATA